>JBIPOQ010000247.1:0-5793 GCA_044379055.1 Myxococcota bacterium | reverse complement strand
CCGTCGAGTCCGAAGAGCCGCGACGTCCGCAACTGCGAGAAAAGTCACGGCGCGCAGCCCGTCTCGCCCGGAACCCGTCCTGCCTCGCTGCGAGCGGCCGGCGCGGTGCAGGGGGCGCGAAGTCAAGCGCAGCCGGAGCCCGCCTCAGCGCATCCGTCCGCCGGAGTCCGCAGCCGCCGAGAAGCGCACCAGGCCGTGCCAGGGGCGAGCCATTCGCGCCCCCTGCACCGCGCCGGCCGCGCCTTGTGAGTCCGACCGCCGCAGGTCAAGCCACCGACTGCCCACCGTCGACGCAAAGGGTTTGGCCGGTGATGAACTTCGCCGCCGGGCTCGCGAGGAAGAGATAGACGGGCGCGACGTCCTCGGGCGTGCCCCAGCGCTTCATCGGCGTGCGATCGATCTCGGGGGCTTCGAAGGGCGTGCCGACCATGCCCGCCGTCATCTGGCTCTTGATGAGGCCGGGGGCGACGGCGTTGACGCGCACGTTGTCGAGGCCCCAGGCGGCGCCCATGTTCATCGTCATCTGCACGACCGCCGCCTTCGCGGCGCCGTAGCCCGGCACGACCGTGACGGCGCGATAGGCGGACATGCTCGCCATGTTGAGGATGCTGCCGCCGCCCTCGATCCGGCTCTTCGAGACGCGCTCCTTGAAGGCGACCGCCAGACGGAACGACGCAAACAGATGCAGCCGGAGCGCGCGCTCGAAGACCTCGGGCTTCCATTCGTCCTCGGCCATGAGGGACGCGCCGGCGTTGTTGACGAGGATGTCCATGCGGTCGAAGGCGCCCGCGAGCCGATCGAGATCGGCGTCGCTCGTCATCTCGGCCTGGTGATAGTCGAGGCCGGAGAGATCGCCGGGGTAGTCGGAGGCCTTCGCCTTGCGGCCCGTGATCGCGACGCGCGCCCCCGCGGCGCGGAAGGCGCGCGCGATGCCGAGGCCGATCCCGTTGCTCCCGCCCGTGACCAGGACCTGCGTCCCCGAGAAATCGAAGCTGACCCCCGCCATGTTTGCTCCCCTTTCGTGATCCCGGCCGTGCAGCTCGTTCGAGCCGGAGTCTTCGTCCGTGTGCGTCAGCTCTGCTTCGCGCGCGCTTCGAGCCGATCGATCTGCTCGGCGAGCCAGGCGGACAGCCAGAAGTTGACGCTCTCCTTCGCGAGCGCGCGGTGCACCGCGATCGCGACCTCGAAGGCCGACGCGGGCGGTCGCGGCTCGGACAGGACGACGTCGAGCAGGTGGATCGCCTCCGCGTGGCGACCGGCGGCGAGCTTCGCCCGCGCGCGGTCGACGAGGGCGGCGGGGCCGCCCGCGAGCTCGACGAGATCGGCGTGGACCGCGCGCCGCGGTACCGCGTAGAGCTCCGTCGTCGACTCTTGATGGAACCAGCCCGCGTAGTGCTCCCAGATCGCCTGCACGCTCCAGCGCACCGTGCCGTAGCCCTCGCCGACCTCGAGATGGGGCGGGAGAACGACCTCGCGCAGAAGGGTGTGGAGATCCTTCCCCGCGTTCATGCCCTTCACGGTCTCGTCGTGGACCCAGAGCGTCGCATCGCGGATGCGCTCGATCTCGCTCCGGATCAGGGCTTCACCGGCGATGGGTTGATGGTGGCCCACGAGCAACAGCTTCGGCTTCAGGTCCCGAACGAGCTCGAACGCGGCGGCGCAGGTCAGCGCGTCTCGGTAGCGATCGCCGCGCACGGTCACGAGGTTCGGGAAGTGGCCGAAGAGGCAGCTGAAGAGATTGCCGGGGAAGCAGATGCCGTGGTCCGGGAGCCAGATCACGAGCGAGTCGTTCGTCTCCGCGCCCTTCACGCCGATCAGCTCGACCCGGAGGCCGCCGAGCTGGAAGGTGAAGCGACCGTCGAAGCCGATGTCCGGCGTGGGAATCGCCTGGGGCGGGAGCGTGCCGTGGTCCGCGAGCGCCTGCTTCACGGCGCGAGCGTTGTCGCGCTTGAACGCGAAGGCGGAGCGTGCGCCGCGAAAGGGCGCGAGTCGCCGGTCGTAGGCCTGGTGCTCGGCGTTGCCGGCATGGGCGATGACCTGGGTTCCCGGGCCGCGCAGATGATCGACGCCGCCGACGTGGTCGACGTGGCCCTGGGTCAGGACGATGTAGCGCGGCGGGCTCGGGTCGATCTTCGCGTAGTTCTGCTTGTGGTAGGGCGCCTCGAAGAACATGCCCGTGTTGACGACGATGCTGCCCTCTTTCGTCGTGATCAGGAAGCTGTTCGAGAGGCCCTCGGAGAGATGGATGAAGTCGTTGATCGGCTGGGTGCCGAAGGTCGCGGGATACGGCGCACCCGGGCGGGACTTCCAGAGGGGGATCGGCGTGGGGGAGGACATCGGGGCTCCATGGGATCGATCGATCGTCGAGAATCCCGATTCGGGACCGGCGACGCAATCCCTCGGCGATCGAGGGCCGGGATCGCGGACGACCCTCCGGGTCCGTCGATGCAGCGACGCCGCCGATTGTCCCTCCCCCCGCCCCGCGCTACCCACCCTCCATGCGTTATTTCGAGGACATCGAGGTCGGCCTTCCGATCGAGGTCGGGCGCCACGTCGTCTCGAAGGAGGAGATCATCCGCTTCGCCTCGCAGTGGGACCCGCAACCGTTCCACATCGACGAGGAGGCGGCCCGGGACTCCGTCTTCGGCGGGCTCAGCGCCTCCTCCTGCCATACCTACTCGATCTCGTCCCTGATCTTCTCCCGCGCCGCCGACCTGAAGACGAAGGCTGCGGCGATGCTCGGCATGAAGATGCGGTTCCCGACGCCGGTGCGCCCCGGCGACGAGCTGACGCTCCACGAGCTCTGTCTCGACAAACGGGAATCCCGCTCGCGGCCGCGCTACGGGATCGTGAAGAGCCAGGCTTCCCTCGTGAACGCCTCGGGCGCCGAGGTCATGGTCTGCCAATCGAGCTATCTGGTCGAGCGCCGCGAGCCCGGCGACGCGGCAGATCCGGGCTGACCGTCCGCCGTTGGAGGCCCTTCCCAGCATGGCCCAGGTCCTCGACTGGATGAGTCGTCTCGGCGTCGCCGCGAGCTCCTCGAAGCTCGGCGGGTTCTTCTACTACACGGTCTGCCGCCGGGTCGACTCCGTCCTCATCCCCTGGACGAACGGACGGCTCTCGATGGGTCCGCCGGGCCAGACGGTCCTGGTCACGACCCGCGGCGCGAAGAGCGGCCTGCCGCGCAAGACCTCCCTCGCCTTCCTCTGGCACGGCGACGACATGGTCGTCGTCGCCTCGAAGGGCGGCTCGCCCGCCCATCCCGCCTGGTACCACAACATGAAGGCCGACCCGCGCGTCGTCGTGCAGCACCGCGGCGGGATCGAGGAGCGGATCGCCCGCGAGGCGCTCGGCGCCGAGCGCGACGCGCTCTTCGCGCGCATGGCCGGGACCTTCGCGAACTTCGCCGCCTATCAGGCGCGGGCGACGAGCCGGAAGATCCCGGTCTTCCTGCTCTCGAGAGCGGCGGTGGATCGATGATCGGCCTCGTGCGTCCGACGCCGGCGACGATCGCCGCGCAGCTGCACGATACGAAGGCAGCATTCAGCTACGCGGAGGTCGGTGCGACGGCCCGTCCGGCAGAGCTCGCGGCCCTCGCCGACCGCTACACCTTCGACCACAGCCGCTTCCCCCTCGGCCAGGGACGCGAGGTCTTCGAGCGCGCGCGCGTGGCCCTCTTCGCGTGGCGCCATTTCGAGATCCCATGGCTCGAGCTTCACGGCGAAGCGAGGCCCGCCCCGCCGGTCCGCGCCGGACAGGACGTCGCGACGCTGACCCGCGTCTTCGGCCTCTGGTTCCTGAATCCGTGTCGCGTCGTCGACCGGATCGAGCCGCCGGGCGAGACGAACGAGGTCTCCTTCGCCTACGGAACGCTCGCGGGCCACGTCGCCCAGGGCGAGGAGCGCTTCACGGTGCGCCGCCATCCCGCGACCGACGAGGTCGTCTTCGAGATTTTCGCCTTCTCGCGGCCCGCGCTGACGCTCGCGCGGATCGGCCGGCCCTGGATGCGAAGGGTGCAGAAACGCTTCGCGGCGGACGCGGCGGCGGCGCTGCGGCGGGGGATCACGGGACCGGCCGCGCGCTGAGCGCCCAGGCTCAGATCGCCTCGATCCGCGCAAGCGTGCTCTTGTGCCAGGGCGTCCCGGCGATCGGATCGCGGTCTTCGCTCCGCGTCAGGTCGTTCGGCGCGACACCGCCCCGACCCGGCGATCCCGGATGCTCGAGGCCCGTTCCGTTCGGGAGCGAGACGTGGCCCGGCTGCATCCGATCCGAGATCTCGATGGAGACGATGGCCTCCCCGCGACGGGTCAGGAGGCGAGCGCGTCCGCCGTCGACGAGGCCGAGCTTGCCCGCGTCGACCGGAGAGATGCAGAGGGCGCCGTCGGGATCCTTCCGGCGCCAGGCGGGATCGCGCAGGATCGTGTTCGCGGTGAACGAGCGCCGCTCTCCGGCCGACAGGACGAAGGGGAAATCGGGATCCTCCGGAATCCGCGCCTCCGTCCCGAGGCGATCGAGCTCTTCGAAGAGCTCCGGCACGGCGAGCTGGATGCGACCATTCGGCGTCGCGATCCGCGCGAAGCTCTCGCTCCACTCGTCGACGGCGAAGACGAGTCCCCGCTCCGCCGCGAGGATGGCGTCGAAGAGCGCATCGCCGAGCTCGGCAGGGTCCTCTCGATCCGCGCCGATCCCCGCGCGCCGGATCGACGCGGGCACCTGCGCTGCCGCAACCTGGGCCAGCGCCCAGAGAACGGCGGCTTCGGCCTTGCCCTTCGGCAGCTGATCGCCGATCGCACGGAAGAGGACGACCGGGGCCATCGCCAGAAAGCCCGGATCCAGCGAGAGCTGACGGAAGAACTCCGCGCGGAACTCGGCGCGTCCCCGACTCCAGGCCTCGCGGAGTGTCGCGACCGCCGCTCCTGGCAACACACCGAGCGCCTCGACGAGGCGGGCGTGGAGCTCGGCCTCCGAGAAGAGGCCCGCCGGCGGATCGAGCAGCGCACGGCGCAAATGGAAGACGTTCTTCGGGAACTCGAAGTTGAAGAACGTCGCCTCGGCCTTCTCGTACTGGGTCGCGACGGGCAGCACGTAGTCGGCCAGCCGGGCGGTCTCGGTCAGCGCGACGTCGACGACGACCACGAGCTCGAGCGCGGCGAACGCCTCGCGCATGCGGCGGGAGTCGGCGAGGGAATGGATCGGATTCGCGGACTCGACGAACATGGCCCGGAAGCGCTTCGGGTGGTCGGTCAGGATCTCGTCCGGGATCACATTGCAGGGGACGAGACCGCCGATGATGCGCGAGCGCGTCACGGGCGAGCGGACGTCGCGCGTGATCGTCGAGGTGGTGATGAGCGGCTGGAGCGAGGTGACGGGATGGGCGGTCCCGGGTCGACCGTAGTGGCCCGTGCCGTAGGCGATCAAGCGGTGGAGCCAGCTCACCAGGGTCGAGCGTCGATTCATCTGGACGCCGAGATCCTCGAAGAAGGCGACGCTCCCGGCCGCTGCGATGCGCCGCGCGGTCATGCGAATCAGCGCCTCCGGCACGCCCGCCTTCTCGGCGTATTCGGCGACGAAGAGACTCGCGAAGTACGGACGCACGCTCTCGAGCCCATCGGCGTGGTGCGCGATCCACGACTCGGCCAGGCGGCTCTCCTGAACGAGCACGGCGAAGATCGCCGCGAGCAGCCACGCGTCGCCGCCGGGACGGACCTGCAGATGGATGTCGGCGATCTCGGCCGTCTCGCTCCGCCGCGGATCGATCACGATCAGGCTTCGCTTCGGGTCCCGCGCGATCTC
>JBIPOQ010000245.1:0-5821 GCA_044379055.1 Myxococcota bacterium | reverse complement strand
TCTCGACCCCGTCCTGTCCGAGCCGCGCGACGAGCGAACCGATGCTCGCCGCCTCGTCGAGCGTCGGAATCACGACCGAGATCGCCACGGCGCGCCAGCCTAGCCCGGATGCCCCGGGGCTGCCGCGAACGCGCCGGCCGCGGCGCCTCCCGACTTCGGGATCGAAGGGCGAAGTCGATTGACTGGAAACGGACCATTGCCTATCTCTCGCTCGTGCCGCGACCCCCCAAGCCCGACGACGCCGCTTTTACCACGACCGCCGCCCCGGCGTACGCGAAGGCGGGCGTGGATCTCGACCACGACGAATCCTTCGTGGACGACATCAAGGAAATCGCGAAGAGTACCTTCCGGCCTGAGGTCCTGAGCTCGATCGGCGGCTTCGCCGGCATGTTCAAGGCCCCCGACCGGTACAAGGATCCGATCTTCGTGGCCGCGACCGACGGGGTCGGGACCAAGCTGAAGCTCGCCGCCCGGATCGGCCGCTACGACACGATCGGGATCGATTGCGTCGCGATGGTCGTGAACGACCTCGTCGTCCAGGGCGCCGAGCCGATCATCTTCCTCGATTACGTGGCGATGGGCGAGCTCTCGAAGTCGATCGCCGGGGACACGCTGCGCGGCGTCGCCGAGGGCTGTCGCCGGGCAGGTTGTGCGCTGCTCGGGGGCGAGACCGCGACCATGCCCGGGGTCTACGCCAAAGGCGACGTCGAGCTGGTCGGCTTCAGCGTCGGGGTCGTCGAGCGGGATGCGGTGATCGACGGCTCGAACATCGCCGAGGGCGACGTGCTGATCGGCATCGCCTCGAGCGGCTTCCACAGCAACGGCTACTCGCTCGTCCGCTCGGTCCTCGACGCCGGCATCGAGGCGGGCACCGTCGATCTCTTCGGCCAGCCCCCCGAGCTGCGGACGAGCCTCGCTTCGGCGCTGCTCGCGCCGACCCGCATCTACGTGAAGCCGCTGCTCAACCTGATCCGCGACTTCGAGATCCACGGCTTCGTCCACGTCACCGGCGGTGGCTTCGAAGGCAATATCCCGCGGGTCCTCCCGAGCGGCGTGCGGGCTCACGTCGACACCCTCGCCTGGCCCCGACCCGACGTCTACGCCTGGATCACGCGGGTCGGCAACCTGAGCGAGTCCGAGCTGCTGCGCGTCTTCAATTGCGGCATCGGCATGATCGCGATCGTGCCGGCCGCCAGCGCCGACGAGATCCTCCACCGGCTCCAGGGTCTCGGCGAGCGCGGCTACAAGATCGGCGTGATCGAGCGCAAGGCGGCAGGGGATCCGCCGATGCTGTTCGATCCGGGCTTCCTCGCGAGCGAGTAGGTCCCAATTCATTCATCGGGCGATTCCCCTGCTCTTCCGGGCAGATCGCCCCGTCAGGGTCGGGTGATGGTCGAGCTTCCCGCGCTGGATCCGAGCGAGGCGCCCCGGGCAAGGCGCTGGGACGCGCTCATCCTCGGCAGCGGCCTGGCCGCGCTCGTGGCGGCGGCCCGGATCGGCGCCGCCGGTCAGCGTGTCCTGATCGTCGAGGAAGGCGCCCGGGCCACCCTGCCCCCGGCCCTCAAGGAGCCCTTCTTCCTCGCGGGCCTGCGCGACGAGGGCGTGCTCGACGCCTGCTTGAAGACGCTCTCGGTGCCCCTGATCGACCGGCGCCGGCTCGCGGCCGAGCGGCTCGCGTTCCAGATCGCGGCGGACCCCGTGCGGATCGACATCGGCCAGGCCGCGGTCACGGCCGAGGAGCTCGTCGCCTGGGGCCTCGCGAAGCCGGAAGAGGCCCAGACCCTGGTCCGTGAGCTGCTCGAGTCCTCGAAGGTCGAGCGCAGCGTCCTGCTCGAGTCGCCGGTCGTGCGGGTCGGCCGGCGCGCCGCCGGCGGTCGACCGCCCCAGATCGGCCACCACCGCCGCGGCCTTCCGGGCATCGTCGGCACCCTCGCGGGACCGCTCCCCGCGCTGCTCGCCGCCCAGATCCGGGCGCTCTCGAATCTCGGCCTGGGCGCTCCGCCGCCGGAGTCCCAGGCGCGCCTGCTCGGCGTCCCGCTCGCCGGCGGCGTCGGCTTCGCCGACGAGCCGCCCTGGCTCTACGACCTGCTGCGCAAGCGCGTGGCCGCCTCCTACGGCGACTTCCGCACGCTGAACGGCGACTTCGATCTGGTCGCCGTGTCCGGCCAACCCGGCGTCCGGGTCCGCAAGACCGGCGAGATCTGGCTAGGCCGCACCCTCGTGATCGCCGCCGCGCCGTCGGCCCTGCGCGACCACTACGGGGCCGAGGCGGCCCTCGCCCCGGAAGGCGCCAGCGCGGCCGCGCCCGCCCGGCCCGTGCCTTCGATCCTGTCGCGGGGGGGCTCGCGCGCCTTCCGGGTCGCCTTCCTCTTCAGCGTGCCGACGGCGGTCCTGCCCGAGGGCATGAGCGCCCGGCTGATCCTGCCCGAGCAGGACGCCGACCATCCGACGACGGCGATCACGGCCTTCCCGAGCCAGACCCATGCCCAGCGCGTCGACCTCGTCGCGCGGGCCGTCGTCGCCGATCGGGACCCCGAGCGCCTCGCCCGTGTCCGCCGCGGCATCGCGACCCGACTGCGGGACCTGATGCCCTTCTGCAAGGATTCCCTCGCGGTGATGACCGTCGAGATGCCGCGCTGGGACGGCGATGACGGCTGGCTCGAAGATCCGCAGCCCGGCCTGGGTTGGCCGTCGGAGATCGACCTGCGAATCTCTGCGCGTCCCTCCGTCTACCACCTCGACCGCGCCGCGGTCGCGGCCCTCGGCTTCGAGGGCGACCTTCTCCTGGGCTGGCGGGGCGGTGACGCGATCGCCGCCGAGCTCGGATGAGTCGCCGCCGGAACGGGCCGACGGGAGGTCGATCTGCGCGCGATCGATGAATCACGAGCGATGACCCATGGGACGCCCCTGGGCTCCCGGGACGAGCGCGGCCCCAGCCTGCGCGATCTGATGCGGACGATCCGCCTGTCGCTCGACTACCGGTCGGCGATCGCCGGCACCCTCGCCTGCGCCGCGATCTTCTCGGCCTGCCGCTACGTCAAGACCTGGCTCGCGAAGCCGTTCCTCGACGAGGTGATCATCCCCTCGATGAGCGCCGCGGGGCTCGACCGCGCGGAGCTCTGGGCGCGCGCGGAGGACATCGTCGGCATCGTCGTCCTGACGCTGCTCATCTCGCCGCCGGCCATGTTCTTCCGGCTCTACTTCGCCAACTGGGTCGCCGGTCGGACGCGCCAGGCCGTGGACACGCGGGTCGCCCAGAAATTCCTCGCCGCGCCCCTCCGACGCCACCGCGGCGAATCGAGCGGGGAGCTGCTCTCGCGCGCGCTGACCGACGCCCACCTCGCCGTGCGCAGCCTCGAGGTCCTCTACAAGGACGTGGTCGAGGACCTGATGCTGCTCGTCGGCGGCGTGATCGCGATGTTCCTGCTTTCCTGGCAGCTCTCGCTGATGTCGATGGCGACGGTGCCGATCCTGCTCGGGATGCTCGGCTACTTCGGCAACCAGATCCAGAAGAAGACGCAGCGCCGCCAGGAGACCCAGAGCGACCTCTCCCAACGACTGATCGCCATCCTCTCCGGCATCAAGGTCATCAAGGCCTTCCAGGGCCAGGACCTCGAGCTCGGCGCCTTCGCCCGCGAGACGCAGACCTACTTCAAGCGCCACATGAAGGTCGTCGTCCAGCGGGGCTATGCGAAGACGACGAGCGAGTCGGTGAACCAGTTCGTCGGCGCGACGATCCTCGGGGTCGGCGCCTGGTTCGTGCTCGAAGGCATGTTCGGCCTGACGGCGGGCACGCTCTTCGCCTTCGCGGCGGTCATGGCCCAGATCTACAAGCCCATCAAGAGCCTGACCGTCTCCTACACGACGATCATGGAATCGAACGCCGGGGCACAGCGCCTCTTCGAAGTCTTCGACATGGAAGAAGACGTCCCGGATCGTCCGAATGCGAAGGAGATGCGGGGCCTGACGCGCGGCATCCGCTTCCGCGACGTGCACTTCGACTACGGGCAGGGGCCGATCCTGCAGGGCATCGATCTCGAGGTGAAGCCGGGCGAGGTCGTCGCGATCGTCGGTCGGACGGGGACGGGCAAGAGCACCCTGATGGATCTCCTGCTCCGCTTCCACGATCCGACGAAGGGCTCGATCGAGGTCGACGGCGTCGACCTGCGAGACCTGAAGCGCAAGTCCTTCCTGGCCCACGTCGCCGTCGTCACCCAGGAGCCCTTCCTCTTCGACGTCTCGATCCTCGAGAACATCCGGTACGGGAAGCCCCAGGCGACGATGGACGAGGTGCGCACCGCCGCCGCGGCCGCCTCGGCGGACGAGTTCATCGACGAGCTGCCGCAGGGCTACGACACGCCCGTCGGCGAGTTCGGGCTCCGTCTCTCGGGCGGCCAGCGACAGCGCATCACGATCGCCCGCGCGATCCTCGCGGATCCCGCGATCCTCGTCTTCGACGAGGCGACGAGCTCCCTCGACGCCAAGACCGAGCGCGCCGTCCAGCTCGCGATCGAGTCCCTGCGCGGTGAGCGGACGATCTTCCTCGTCGCCCACCGCCTGACGACGATCCGCCACGCCGACCGCATCGTCGTCCTCGACGAAGGCCGGATCGTCGACGTCGGCGATCACGAGACCCTGCTGTCGCGGCCGGGGATCTACCGCGAGCTGATCGGCGCCGACCGGAGCGCCTCGGCGTAGAACGCCTCGACGAAGGCCGCATGGTGCTCGGGGTCGAAGCGCGCCCGGGCATCGCGCCGCGCGGCCTCTCCCATCGCCCGGCGGCGCCGCGGATCCCGGATCAGCTGCGAGAACGCTTCCGCCAGAGCGGCTGGATCCTCGTCGACCAGGATTCCCGTCTCGCCGTCGACGACGATTTCCGGAATCGCCCCGCGGCGCGTCGCGACGAGGGGCAAGCCCAGGGCGGCCGCCTCGCGCAGGGCACGGCAGCTGCCGTCCGAGCCGGGGACGAGATAGGCGAAGAGATCCATCGCGGCGAGGAGCGCCGCATAGTCGTCGCCGCGGTGGCCGGCGAGGACGACGTGGTCCTCGAGGCCGAGGGCCCGCATCGGCTTCGCGACGACTTCTTCCGCCCGGGTCCCGCGGCCGAAGATCACGAGCCGCGCCTCGGGATGGCGGGCGACGAGCCGCGCCATCGCCGCGAGCAACAGATCGAACCGACGATGGGCCTGCATCCGGGCGACCACGCCGATCAGGATCGCGTCGTCGGCCACGCCGAGCGCGCGGCGCGCCGAGGGGGCGGTCGACGCGGCGGTCTCGGCGGCCGCCGCGAGCCCGTCGAGGTCGACGCCGCCCGGTGTCCCCGCCCGCGGTCCCGTCGGTCGGACGCGCTGCTGCGCCGCGGCGGCGCCCGCGCTCACGCAGAGCAGCCCGTCGCAGGCCCGGCCGAAGATCCAGCGATTCCAGGGCCAGGCCGGGATCGCCTCGGCCTTCGACCAGGAACGCACGAGGCGCGCGGACGGGCCGGGCGCGCTGCCGAGGCGCTGCGATCGACCCGCAAAGGGACCGCGCGCGAGGGCACGCGCGGCGAGCACGTGGTCGCGGGAATGCCAGGTGTGGACGAGGTCGAAGGGACCACCGAGGGCCTCGTCCGCCAGCAGGCGCGCGAGTCGCCGGACGCGTTCGGCATCGCCGGGTCGCCAGGCGGAACGCTCGGCCTCGACCGTTGCGATCGGCTCGAGCCCGCGGCGCCTCGCCTCCGCGGCGAGACTGCGATTCGCGCCGGGCGGGGGCTCGGGGCAGACGAGCTCGACGCGGTGGCCGCGCCGGCGCAGCGCCGCCATCAGCACGAGCATCGGCTCGG
>JBIPOQ010000244.1:0-5823 GCA_044379055.1 Myxococcota bacterium | reverse complement strand
CTGGTACCCGATCGCGACGAGCCGGCCGACGAGCGCGTCGCGATCGACCCCCTCCCCGATCGCGATGCGCACCGTCGCCGCGCGCAGCAGCTCCCGGGACGGCACCCGCAGCGACAGCGCGGAGGCGGGCGCGACGACGATCGGGGCGCGCTCGTCGGACTCGCCGGCCTCGGCCGGGCGCAGCGCCTCGTCGGATCGGCCGGCGCCGCGCTTGCTCTCGCCCTGGCGGTCGAGGCGGTGGAGCACCTCCATCCGCTGGGCGACGACGAAGGGTTGGGGGGAGAAGCGGTCGAAGGGCAACGTGTCGTGGCGCGGCAGGCGCCGGATCCGGGACTCGTCCGCGCGCTCGCCGAGCAGGCCGGTCAGGGCCTCTGCGGCGGCGTCCGCGGCGCGGGAGTCGGGGGTCACGTAGAGGACCGGCCGATCGCCGTGGGCGCGGATCAGATGGCTCGCGGCGACGCGACCGGCGGCGCCGCGCAGACCAGTGACACGGCGGAGCGGGCCCGACTCGCGGGCCTCGCGAAGGGTCCGATCGAAGGGCGTATCGCCCCGCCGCGGGCTGCGACGCCCGCGCCCCTCGGCGCCCGATCCCTCTTCTCCGCCAGCCTCGCTCACACCCGCGCTCCGACCGCCAACGACGAAAGCCCGGATCCCCGACGAGCCGGGGGTTCCGAGCGGACGGCAGTGTAGAAGCCCGGGCGCCCGGGGCCAGCGGGGATCGCCCGACCGGGGCGCGCGACGGACCGCGATCAGCGCCCCGGCCGAAGGGCGTCGATCAGCGCCAGGGTTTCCGCGGCGATCCGCGCCGGATCGTGCTGGGCCTGCCAGGTCGCTCGGGCCCCGGCGCCCAGGCGGACGGCGAGGTCGGGATCCTGCTCGAGTCGCGCGAGCGCCCGCGCGATCGAGCCGACGGGGTCGTCGACCGCGCCGATCAGGGCGTCGCGTCCGTCGACGAGTCCCCACTCCTCGCCGTGGAGCGCCACGACCGGCGTCCCGACGGCGAGGCTGTTGGCGAGCTTGATCGGGAAGCCTCCGAGCGTCCGGCGCGGGACCAGGCTCGCCCGGGCGGCCCCGAGCAGGGCGACGGCATCGGCTGCGCTCCGGGCTCGACGGACGAGCAGGCCGGGCCCGCCGCGGGTCGCGACCTCGTCGGCCAGGCGCTCAGCCCCTGCGTCATGGGTCGCGATCACGATCGGGAGCGAACGGCTCGGCGAGCCTTGGTCGGAGCGCTCGCCGGCGGCGAAGGCTCGTCGCGCGGACGCGACCTGCTCGAGGAGCGGGAGATCCTGGTAGGGATCGAGGTTGCCCGTGTAGAGGAAGTAGCCGCCGGGCTCGAGGCCGTAGGCGCGGGCGATGGCGTCGCGGTCCGGGCGCTCCGGGTCGAGCTGCGGGTCCGGGATCGGCGGCCCGAGTCGCCGTCCGGGCGCCGGGCTCGACGCGCCGATGACGCGGCTCGCGATTTGCGTCAAAGCGATCCAACCGTCTGCCTGCGCCGAGATGCGCCGGTCGATGACGCGACCGAAAGCGGCGATCGCTCGGAGCGCGGCGCTCTCCGGGGCGCGGGGCGATCCGCGCTCGCCAGCCCGGGAAGGCGATCCGGCAAGCGGGTCGTCGTCGCGCGCTGGTCGAATCGAAAAAGTCTTCTCTCGCGAGGACTTGAAGTATTCGGGGAGCTCCTGCTCGAGCAGCGTGTGGGCGCAGTAGACGATCGGGGGACGGGGGCCCGTGAGGGCGTGGAGGGCGAGCCAGGCGGCTTCGGCGTGGTGGGCCAGGATCGCGTCGAACGCAGGATGCGACGGGTTGCGCCGCTCGTCGTGGGTCCGGGAAGAGCGCTCGGCAGGGGTCGATGACGCAAGGAATGACGCAGGCGCGGACGAGATTGATGACGCGTTCGATGACGCATCGTCGGGCGCTTCTCGTCGCTGCGAGGACGGGCTCGACGGCACGGCCTCGGGCGGGAAGGGAGAGGCGTCGGACGATCGGTCCGACGCCGCCGAGCGTCGACCGGTCGCCGCGACGACCCGGCGCAAGGCGAGAGCGAGGGCGAGATCGGCGAAGGGCTTGCCGGGCCGGGGTCCCGAGCGCCCCGAGCGCGGGACGGACCAGCCGGGCGGGGCGTGGGACTCGAAGCCTTCGAGGGCGCGCCGGCGCTCGGGGTCCCCGCCAAGCGCCCCCGTGCCTGCACCGGTCGTCGCCGGGCGGGCGGGCGAGTCGGGCTCCCCGCCCCGGCCGGCTCGGCCCGGGCCGTAGGTCAGCAGCACGACCTCGGCGCCCGCCGCGCGGAGCGCGATCGCCTGCTCCTGGAGATAGACCTGCGATCCCTGGACGTGGGGATAGGCGAAGGCACCGACGAGCAGGAGGCGCACGGCGCCGCTAACGACCGAGCCCGATTTCGGGCCCGGGCCAGGTCCGGGACTGGGCCGCCGCGATCGGCGGGGCGGGGCGGGGATCGACCGGGCGCGAGCGGAGGGGATGGAGCGTCGCGTGGAGCTGGGCGAGCTCGACGAGGGCACGGGCGATGACCCGCGGATGGGCCCCGGACTGACGACCCGAGCGGCGACGGCGATGGCTGACGGGCACCTGCTGGATGCGGAAGCCCGCCGCCCGGGCGCGGACCAGGATCTCGGTGTTGACGAAGGCGCCGACCGATCGGATCGGGATCGCCTCGAGCACCGAGCGGTGGAAGACCTTGAAGGCGCAGTCGATGTCGCGGACCGGCAGGTCGAAGAGCGCGCGCACGAGGCCGCCCCAGACGGCGGCGATCACCCGCCGCAGCCAGGGGTCGCGGCGCGGCGCGCGGTAGCCCGCGACGATCTCGTATTCGCCGGCGTGGGCCAGCAGTCTGCGGATCTCGGCGAGGTCGAACTGGAGGTCGGCGTCGCTGAAGAAGACGAACTCGCCCCGGGCGGTCTTCAGCCCGGCGCGCAGGGCGGCGCCGTAGCCGAGGTTCTCCGCGTGGTGGACGGCGCGGATCCGTCCGTCCCGACGGCACCAGGCGTCGAGCAGCGCGCGGCTCGCGTCGGCCGAGCCGTCGTCGACGATCACGATCTCGAAGGAGACGCCCAGCTGGCTGCCGATCGACAGCGCGCTCTCGATCAGCGCGGGCAGGTTCTCGGCCTCGTTCCAGGCCGGGAAGACGAGGGACAGGGCGGGCCGCGTCATTCGAGATATCCCAGCGCCCGGAGCCGCTCGGCGACCATCGCTTCCTCTTCCGCGCCGTAGGCGAGGACCTCGCGCGCCTGCGGATCGACCGGCGCTGCGCCGTCGGCCGCCCAGGCTAGACCCATCACCCGGGCCAGCCAAGGGGCGACGCCGGCGAGACCGGTCGGAGGTGCCTCCGCGGCGAGCTCGGGGCTGCAGGCGATGAAGATGCCCTGGCCACGGTGGGTTCCGTTCATGCCGCGGCCGCGGCCGCCCTCGTATTCGCTCGGCGTCAGCACCTGAACGCTCGGGATGCCCTCGCCCTGGGGCCCGCCTTCGCCCCAGGGCGTCGGGACGAGGGAGAGACCGTGACCCGTGTCGAGGGCGAGCTCGAGGACGATGTCGGGTGCGCGCTCGACGAAGGGGCCCGAGTAGACCGCCTCCCGGCGCAAGGCCCGCGCGACGACTGGACCACCGGAAGGGAGCCGCCAGGTCGCGAGGGCTGCGAGCACGCGATCGCGGACCGCCTCGTAGTCCTCCGGCGCGACACAGCCTTCCGCCTCGCGCCCGGCGAGGTTGATCCAGATGCCCGGCTGGGTGTTCGCCTCTTCGCTGAAGGCGAGGGTCCGTCGCCAGTCGAAGCCGCTGAAGCGCACACCGCTCTCGAGCCGTGCGGCGACGGCGCGCGCGCGGCGGAAGACGAGCTGGGCGAGGCGCGGCGGTAGCCAGGCGAGGGCCGTGTCACGCAGTGTCCGCGCGACGTGGTCCCGCGCGCCCCGGGCGCCCAACGCGCTCGCTCGCCGCGTCAGGAAGCCGGCCTCGGCGAGGAAGCGATTGAGATGCACGACCTTGTCGGAGGCGCTCCCCATGCCGTGGTCGGAGACGACGATGCAGGGCGTCTCTTCGCCGACCGCAGCGCGCAGCGCGCCACAGGCCGCGTCGAGCCGGCGATGGACGCTCGCGAGAGCGTCCTTCCGCGCGGCGGACACGTGCGGGTCGTGGCGCGGGGAGCGCGGATCGTGGTCGCGCCAGTAGTGGTGGCCCGCGGTATCGCTCTCGGAGAAGACGACGACGATCAGCTCGGGCAGCGCGCCGCCCGCGTCGGCGCGGAGCGTCGCGAGGGCCTCGAGGGCGAAGTCGCGCTTGCGGTCGATGCGGGCCAGCAGGGTCGAGACCGCGCGCTCGTGGAAGTCGTCGGCGCGGGCCGACTCGTCGAGCTCGGGGCGCATCCAGGGGCCGGCCTTCGCGGCGATCCGCGCATAACAGGCCGGGTCCGAGGCGCTCTTCGCGTCGGTCCCGCTCGCGACGGGCGCCTCGAAGCCGCAGACGAGCAGCCCGTCGAGGGGCTCCGGCGGATGCGTCGCCGGCAGCCCGAGCACGAGGACGCGGCCCCCGGCGTCGCAGACGCGCCGGAAGAGCGTCGGCGCCGGCCGATCGGTCGCGTTGACGAAGCGCAGCCGGTACTCGCCCGGAATCTTCTGCGTGAAGTCGAAGATGCCGTGCTCGCCGGGCGAGAGGCCCGTCATGAACGACGACCAGGCGGGAAACGTGACCGGCGGCGCCGTGCTCGGCAGCCGTGCCGCGCGCCCCGCCTTCATCCAGGCGCCGAGATGCGGCAGCTCGCCCGCCTCCGCGAGAGGCTGGATCACGTCGAACGTCGCCCCGTCGAGGGCGAGCACGAGCACCGGACGCAGCGCGGTCGACACCGGCTCGCGCTGCTAGTCGGCCAGATGGCGCACGACGGCGTCCGTGAACTCCTTCGTCGTCGCCTTGCCGCCGAGATCGCCCGTATGGTTGCGGGGATCGCAGAGCGCGGTCGCGACCGCGTTCTCGATGCGCGCCGCGGCATCGAGCTCGCCGAGATGCCCGACGAGCTGCGCCGCCGAACGGATCACCGCCGTCGGGTTCGCCTTGTTCTTGCCCGCGAGATCCGGCGCGCTGCCGTGGACCGCCTCGAAGACGGCGCACTCGAGGCCGATGTTGCTGCCGGGCACGATGCCGAGCCCGCCGACGAGCCCCGCGCCGAGATCCGACAGGATGTCGCCGTAGAGGTTGTCCATGACGAGCACGTCGAACTGCTCGGGCTTCGTCACGAGCTGCATCGCGCAGTTGTCGATGATCATCTCCTTCATGGCGATCTCGGGATAGTCGCGGGCGACGCGCCGGACGCACTCGAGAAAGAGCCCGTCGGAGAGCTTCATGATGTTCGCCTTGTGGATCGCCGTGACGTGGCTCCGGCCCAGGCTGCGGGCGAGCTCGAAGGCGTACCGCGCGATGCGCAGGCTCGCGTGCTCGGTCACGACCTTCAGGCTCTCGACGACGCCGGGGGCGACGCGGTGCTCGAGGCCGGAGTAGAGGCCCTCGGTGTTCTCGCGGACGATGATGAAGTCGACGTTCTGGAACCGGGTCGGCAGGCCGGCCAGGGTCTTGATCGGACGCACGCAGGCATAGAGGTCGAGGGCCTGCCGCATCAGCACGTTCGCGCTCTTGAAGCCGCCGCCGATCGGGGTCCCGATCGGGCCCTTCAGGGCCGTCCGGGTCTTGCGGATCGAGTTGAGGGCCTCGTCGGGGAGCGGCGTGCCGTGCTTCAGGAACACGTCCGCCCCGGCCTCGACCCGCTCCCACTCGATCCGGACGCCGGCGGCGTCGACGACCCGGACGGCGGCCTCGACGACCTCGGGG
>JBIPOQ010000243.1:0-5851 GCA_044379055.1 Myxococcota bacterium | reverse complement strand
GTCGAGGAACGAGCCCATTTCGCGGCCCGAGCCCGCGTTGTAGATGAAGAGTCCGACGTCGAGGTCGGCCGTCGCCTCGGCGACGCGGACGCCGATGTCGGGCGCGGTCAGGTCGGCGACGAGGGAACGGATCGTGACCGGATGCAGCGCGCCGATGCGCGCGACCTGGTGCGCGAGCTTCGCCTCGCTCCGCCCGATCAGGACCACGTCGAGCCCGCGCCGGGCGAGGGCCTCGCCGAACGCCGCCCCGATCCCGTCCGATCCCCCCGCGACCACGGCCCAGGGGCCGAATCGTGAGCGGAAGGCTTCGCCCGTGTACTTCGCCGTCATGACTTCTCCGTTCCTTTTCTTCAGCGCCCGACGACGATCCGACCCATCGTGCTGCGTGACTCCATCGCCTCGAGCGCCCGGGCGAGCCCGTCGAAAGGTACCCGCTGTCCGACGATCGGCCGGATCGCGCCCCGCTCGAGGAGCTCGAGCAAGCGCGCATGGATCCGTTGCCCGATCTCCGAGACCGGCGGATTGAAGCGCGGCACCGGCACCGGCGCGAACGGGGTCGCGTGCGGCGCCACGGCCGCGTCGACGTAGGAGAGGATCACGCCCACGATGTCGAAGTTGCCGAAGCAGAGCGCACGGCCGGTCACCATCGGCTCCTCCTCCGCCTCGATCCCGCTCGCGAAGCCGACGACGAGATGGCGACCGCCCCGGCCGAGGCAGCGGAGCGACTTCGTCATCGTCTCGCCCCCGACACCGTCGAAGCAGACGTCGACGCCGAGGCCTCCGGTCGCCTCGAGGGCGCGCGCGGCGAAATCTTCCTTGCGGTGATGGACGACGACGTCGGCGCCGAGCTTGCGCACGAGGTCCGCCTTCGCGTCGTCGCCGACGGTGGCGATGACCCGCGCGCCCGCCGCGACTGCGAGCTGCACGGCAGCCGATCCGACCCCGCCGGCGGCGGCGTGGATCAGCACGGTCTCGCCGGCGGCCAGCCGTCCGCGTTCGTGGAGTCCGAGATAGGCGAGATGGAAGGGATAGAAGAAGGCGGCGGCCTCGGCGTCGTCGAGGCGCGCCGGCGCCTCGAAGGTCATCGAGGTCGAGCCGACGACGAGATCGGCATGCGCGCCGATGCCGCCGCGCCCGCTCGCGGTCACCCGGCGACCGATCCAGCTCTCGGCGCCGGGGCCCGCGCCGACTACCTCGCCGACGCATTCCATGCCGAGCGTGTACGGCAGCGGCGGGTCGATCGTGAGGTAGCGCCCGTGGCAGCCATCGACCTCGTTGTAGTTGAGGACGCTGGCCGTCGTCCGGACGAGGATCTCGCCGGGGCCGGGAACGGGCGCCGGGACGTCGACCACCTCGAGGGCCTCCGTCGGTCGGCCGTGTCGCACCACCTGCCAGGCTCGCATCGTCTCTCCTCCGCTCGAAGGGCCGTCGCCGCGGGGCGACGGCCTCGTGGGTAGCGCGGCAAGGCGATCGCCGCTCCCAATCCCGGTCTGGAATCCGCCCGGACGGGCCGATTCGAGCACGATGGGTCCGCTCGGCCCGCGAGGCCGGGTCGGCCGGCCTGCGGCGGGTTCAATTCCGATCGCGGGGCCACCGAATGGGACCGCATGGATCTCGACAGTCTCTGGGTCGCCTTCGCCGCCGCCCTCGTGATGTTGATGCAGGCAGGATTCCTCTGCCTCGAGGCGGGCTTCGTTCGCGAGCGCCACGCCGAGGGGGTGGCGCTGAAGAACCTCGTCGACTGGGTCCTCAGCAACCTGATCTTCTTCGCGGTCGGCTTTGGTCTGATGTTCGGCGAGAGCTTCTCTGGGATCGTCGGTTCGAGCCTGTTCGCGCTGCACGGACTCGCGGGCATCGACGGACCGATCGCGATGAACGGTGTGTTCTTCCTGTTCCAGCTCGGGTTCGCGGGCACCTCGGCGACGATCGTGTCCGGGGCGATCGCCGGGCGCGTGAGCGTGCTCGCCTATCTCTGCTCGACGATCGTCATCGCGACGCTCGTCTACCCGGTGATCGGACACTGGGCCTGGGGCAATGCGCTGATCGGCTCGAACGAGCCCTGGCTCGCCTCGCTCGGATTCATCGACTTCGCGGGCTCGACGGTCGTCCACGGTTCGGGGGCGTGGTTCGCCCTGGTCGCGGCCCATTCGATCGGTCCTCGCCGCGGCCGCTTCGACGCCCGCGGCGAGGTCCGGCCGATCCCCGGCCATTCGATCGCGCTCGCGACCCTGGGCGTGCTCCTGCTCTGGTTCGGCTGGTGGGGATTCAACGGCGGGAGCACGCTGCGCTTCGACGCCCGGGTCGCCTCGATCATCGTCAACACGAATCTCGCGGGCGCGGCCGGCGCGCTCGTCGCTTTCGTCCACGGCTGGCGCTTCCAGGACGGGCGCGATCTGAGCGCGAAGCTCATCGGCGGCACGCTCGGCGGCCTCGTCTCGGTCACGGCCTCGTGTCATCTCGTGTCCCCGCTCGGTGCGGTCTTCGTCGGCGCCGTCGGCGGGTGGGTCCACAACCTGGCCTTCGAGTTCCTGTTGCGGAAGCTCCGGATCGACGATCCCGTCGGCGCCGTCGCCGTCCACGGCTTCTGCGGCGTCTGGGGCACCCTCGCCGTGGCGCTCGTCGTCCCGGTCGAGCAGCTCGAGATGGGGCGGTTGGCACAGCTCGCGGTCCAGGCGACGGGGGTCGGCGTCTGCTTCGCCTGGTCGAGCGCCATCGCGTTCGTCGCCTTCGCTGCGATCCGCCGAACGATCGGCGTCCGGCTCTCTCCCGAACAGGAGCTCGGCGGCGTCGATGCGAGCGGACGGATCCTGCCCGTCGAGGTTCCGTTCACGCCTGCGCCCGAGACGCCCCTCGACGAGGCGACCCTGCGTGCCCTGCTCCAGGGCGATCGCCCATGAGCACGGTCGACGTCGACGTCCGCGCGCTCTGCTTCGAGGCGATCCTCATCCGGGTATCGGGGGACAACTACAACCCGATGTCGGTCGAAGAGTTCGTCTCGCTGCAGGTCGACGAGCGCATCGCGCTCATCATGCGCCGCCGCATCCGCTTCTTCGACGGGGAGCGGGAAGTGCCGGTCTACGAGGCGGTGAAGAGCCTGAGCGACGCCCGGCGCTGATCCCGGCGCGACTCCGGTCCGTGCTCGCGGTCGACCTCGAGCTCGTGAGCCCGCGACATCGCTGCATGGCCTCGACGCGCATCGTTCCCGACCGCGGTAGTGTTCCGCCTCGGAGGACGCCCCGTGAAAGCGCACGAGATCCGTCGTCGGCTCGGTCATCCCGTGATCGATTCCGACGGGCATGTGCTCGAGTACATGCCCGCGGTCCTGCCGTTCCTCCGCGAGTCGCTCGGGCCGCGGCTCTTCGAGCGCTGGCAGTCCGCGAAGTCGCCCCTTGCGCGCATCATGGACGCCGATCCCGGGCGCCGTCTCGCGACGCGGGCACCGCAGAGCGCCTGGTGGGCGACGCCGGCCGAGAACACGCGGGACCTCGCGACCGCCGTCCTGCCGGCGCTGCTCCACGAGCGGCTGCCCGAGCTCGGCATCGACTACGCGATCCTCTACCCGACGAAGGGCTTCGGGATCGCCGGGATCGACGACGACGAGCTGCGCCAGGGCGTCTGCCGCGGCTTCAACGCCTTCTACGCCGAGACCTATCGTCCGTATGCGGACCGGTTGACCGTTGCCGGCGTGATCCCCATGCATACGCCGGCGGAGGCGCTCGCTGCTCTCGACGACTGCGCAGCGCAGGGCTTCAAGGTCGTCGCGTTTCCGGAGGGCGTGATGCGCCCGATTCCCGAGCCCGACGACGCGGCGAGCCCGTTCCTGATGCCCGGCCAGCGGACCTGGTTCGACAGCTTCGGCCTCGACAGCGCCCACGACTACGATCCGGTCTGGCGGCGCGCCCGCGCGCTCGGCTTCGCCGTGACCTTCCACGCCGGGCTCGGCCACGTCCCGCTCTCGTTCACCTCGATCTCGAACTACTCGTACAACCACGTCGGCGCCTTCGCCCAGCGCATGCACGTGCTCGTCAAGTCGCTCTTCCTGGGCGGCGCGACCCGGCGTCTGCCCGGGATCGACTTCGCGGTGCTCGAGTGCGGCGTCGGCTGGGCCGCGATCCTGCTCCACGACCTCGTCGAGCACTGGGAGAAGCGCAACCCGAAGGCGCTCGCGGCCCTCGACCCCGCGCGGATCGACTGGGGGTCGCTCGAGCAGCTGTTCGATCGGCACGGCCGCGCGCTGCTCGAGCGCGCAGAGGGCTCGGCGGGCGCGTCGGCCGCGATAGAGGGCACGAGCGCACTCCGCGCGGGCCTCGCGACGCTGCCCGCGATCGGCGAGCCGCCCGCGAACCGCGACGATTGGCGCCACCTCGAAGCCGAGGACGAAGCCGATCTCGTCCCGCTCTTCGCCGACCGTTTCTACTTCGGCTGCGAGGCCGACGACAAGACGATCGCCTTCGCCTGGTCGAAGTCGAATCCGCTGGGCGCGCGCCTGCGCCCGATCCTGTCGTCGGATCTGGGCCACTGGGATGCCGGCGATCTCGACGCGATCCTGCCCGAGGCATGGTCGCTGGTCGAACGCGGACTGCTCGACGAGGCGCAGTTCTCGGAGCTCGTCTGGCGCAATCCGGCGAGCCTCTTCACGAACGCGAATCCGCGCTTCTTCGCGGGGACGGCGGTCGAGGGCCGCTGAGCGAAGCGACCGGATCCGAGCGATCGGAAGCGCCCCGCCGCGTCGGGTGCGAATGGAACGAGACGGAAAGGACGAAGGCATGGCGTTGCCGGACGGAAGAGGGGTGCACCACGTGGTCTGGTGCGTCGAGCCTTCGAGCTGGAAGGCGGTTCGCGCCTTCTGGGAGGAGACGATGGGCGTCGCCCTCGACGAGCTCGACCTGCCGGAGCTCGGCCTCAAGATCCTGATCTCCTGGCACGGCGGCGTCGAGATCATGACGCCGGCCTACGCGAAGGGGCCGATGGTCGAGCCCGCCCGCGCCTTCCTCGCGACGCGCGGGGAGGGCGTGTACGCCGTCGTCTACGACGTGCGCGACATCGAGAGCGTCGTCGCCTCGTTCGGCGCCCGCGGCGGGGCGCTGCAGTTTCGCGAGACGATCCCGCCCGACGCGGTCGACGCCCGCGGCCTCTCGGACGGAAAGCGCTTCTCGATCCTGCAGGCGGGCTTCGGCGATTTTCACGGCATGCGGATCTGCCTGCAGGAGCAGCTTCCGGAGTAGAGCGGCGCGCGATACCGTCGCGCGACGGAGGGCTCCGCGTGACGACGCTCTGCTTCAACGCGTTCAACGAGTCGGCCTATTTCGGCGGCGTGCCCGACCTGTCGCGACAGATCGATGCGGCGGCGCGGGTCGGCTTCGACGCCATCGGCCTCGACGTGTTTTCCCTCTCGGCCTTCCGCCAGCGCGGGGGACGGATCGAAACGCTCGCCGAGCGGATGCAGCAGGCGGGCCTTCGCTGTCCCGAGATCGCGTCGCTCATGATTGGCGAAGATCCGGCGGCGACCGAGGCCCAGCTCGCCGAGTTCGAGCCGGCGGTGCGGGCGCTGCGGCCGGATTGGATCCTCGTCAACTCGGACCACGTGCCGAGCGCCGCGACGGCCGGGGAATTCCGGCGCGCGGCGGATCGTCTCGGCCGTCATGGCGCCCGCCTCGCCGTCGAGTTCCTCGCGATCACGCGCATCCACTCGATCGCCGACGCCCTCGAGCTGATCGACCTCGCCGGCGTCGCCGACGCCGGCGTGCTCCTCGACAGCTGGCACTTCTTCCTCGGCCCCGACAGCTGGGACTCGCTCGCGATGTTGCCGATCGAGCGCCTTGCCTACGTCCAGTTCGACGACCACCCGGCG
>JBIPOQ010000242.1:0-5861 GCA_044379055.1 Myxococcota bacterium | reverse complement strand
CGATGTTCTTCGAGGCCGACCCCGACGGCTCGGGCTCGGCCGTGCGCCTGATCGACAACCGTGTTCTCGGCCGGCGGCCCGGCGCCGGCTTCGTCGCTTCGTGTCCCCCCGAACGAAACCCCGGACCCCGAGAGGAGTTCCCCCGATGAACCGCACGCTTCTCAAGTCGAAGATCCACCGCGCCACCGTCACCGTGGCGAACGTCGAGTACGAAGGCTCGGTCACGATCGACCGCGACCTGCTCGAAGCGGCGGACATGCTCCCCTACGAGCGCGTCGACATCTGGAACTGCACCAACGGCAACCGGCTCTCGACCTACGTGATCGAGGGCGAGCGCGGCGCGGGCCAGATCTGCATCAACGGGGCGGCGGCCCATCTCATGAAGCCGGGCGACAAGGTCATCATCGCGAGCTGGTGCGAGATCCCCGATGCCGAGGCCCGGGGCTTCGACGCGAAGCGGGTCTTCGTCGACCACGAGAACCGGATCCGCGAGGACTGAGCGGCCCCGCGGCGTCGCCCTTCCGCTACGCTCGCGACCGCCATGGCCCAAACCGGAACGAACAACGCCGCCAAGAGTGCCAGGAAGAAGGACAAGGCGGAGAAGACCGACGCCGAGGGGCGCCTCGTCGTCGCGACGAATCGCCGCGCGCGCTTCGAGTACGAGATCCTCGATACCTGGGAGGCGGGGATCGTGCTGACGGGACCCGAGGTCAAGAGCCTGCGGGCCGCGCGGGCCAACCTCGGGGACGCCTTCGCCCAGATCCACCGCGGCGAGCTCTGGCTCGAAAAGCTCCATATTTCGCCCTACGAGCCCGCGACCCGGGACAATCCCGCGGACCCGCAGCGCCGGCGCAAGCTCCTGCTCCATCGGCAGGAAATCTCGCGCCTCGACGGGCGCGTGGCCGAAAAGGGTCTGACGCTCGTGCCGCTGACGCTGTATTTCCGGGGCGGTCGTGCCAAGGTCGAGCTGGCGCTCGCCCGGGGCAAGCACCAGCACGACAAGCGCGAGACGATCCGCCGCCGCGAGAGCGACCGGGAGACCCAGCGCGTCATGCGGCGGCATCATCGTTAGTTCGGGCGAGACCGGTCGGACGTCGGCCCGAATCGGACCGGGAGGCCGTCATGCTGCGCTGGATCCTTCGACTCCTCCTGCTCTCTCCGCTGCTCTTCGGACTGGCCCTCTTCTGGGCGAGCGAGCACGGCGGGGAGACCGTCGTCCTCGAGACCCGGGACGAGCGCGGGAACGCGCTGCAGACGACGCTCTGGGTCGTCGATCTCCACGACGAGCCCTGGCTCCGGGCCGGGGATCCCGAGGCGGCCTGGCTCCAGCGCATCGAGCAGTACCCCGCGGTGTTCCTGATCCGGGACGGGGAGCGGAAGCCCTATCGCGCCGAGATCGTCGAGGAGTCGGCCTGGCGCGTCGATGAGGCCATGCGCGAGAAATACGCCTGGGCCGACTGGATCGTCTCCTGGATCCATGCCTCGGCCGGGGTCGTGGCCATCCGACTCGCCGAGCCTTCGGATTTCGATTCCTAGGGGCCGCCGCCTCGAGCCAATCCCCTCCATTTTGCGTCCTGCCTGCCGATACCGGAGAAGCCGGTCCCGGGGCGAACCGCCTCGCCTCCGGCCGAGGACCCATGGAGCAGGGCAGGGCCCGATCGGCGCCGACCGCCGGTCCGGGCAACAAGACGATCGCGACGACCCTCCTGGAGCTGCTCGCCGTTCGCGGGCGGGCGGGGGCGCGCGATCGTGCGATGCGGGCCCTGGGCTTCGCCGAGGGCGGGCTCGCCGAGGCGCCGGCCTGGCTCGACGGGGACGCCCTCGACCGGATGTTCGTCGCCGCGGACCTCGACCCGGGCGTCGCGCGGGCGATCGGCCACCGGCTGTGTGCTCCCGATGCGACTGGATTCCAGCTCTACGGGCTTGGCCTCGCGACCCCCGAGAAGGCCTATCGGCGCATCCACGCGCTCCTGCCTCGCGCTCGCCGGGAGGCGCTCTGGCAGGTCGACTCGATGGGCGATGCACGGGCCGAGCTCGTCTACTGGCCGACGGGGAGCGAGGAGGCGTCCGAAGGGAGCCCCCGATCCGGCGCCGCCGATCGCAGCCGAGCCGCGACGATGCACTGTGCGCTCCGGGTCGGCATGCTCGAGGCCATTCCCGGTCTCTACGGCCTGCTGCCCGCCCGCGTCACGCAGACGAGCTGTCTCGTGAAGGGCGACGACGCCTGCCGTTATGCGGTCGACTGGCAGCGCGGGTCCCACGCGGCGCTCGTCTTCGGCGCGACCGGCGGCGCGATGCTCGCCGCCGGAACCCTCGCCTTCGCCGCCGCGAGCACGAGCCTCGGCGGGCCGACGGCGGCTCTGCTCGCCCTCCTGCTGGCCGCGCTCGGGGTCGCCGCGGGTCGCGCCGTCGATCTCCACCGCCAGCTCGCGGCCGTCGCCGGCGCGCGGCGCGGGCATCTCGCGCTCTTCGATCAGGTCGACGCGGTGCTCGCGGAGAAGCTCGACGCGCTCTCCCGCCTCGACGCGACCCTCGAACGCGGACCCTCGCGCCTGTCTCCTTCGTCCGAGGGGACCTTCGACGAGGATCCGCTCGCCTTCGTCGATCTGCGGCGCCTCGTGACTCGGTCGATCGAGAAGGTCAGCCCGCAGGTCAGCGATTGGGCCGAGATCCGCTTCGAGGCCGACGAGCGGATCCGCGCCGTCGTCTGCGAGCCGGTGCAGGTCGAGCAGGTCGTGAACGAGCTGCTGCAGAACGCGATCGAGGCGTCGCTCGGCGCTGGCGAGTCGCCCGAGATCCTCGTCTCGCTGCGCAACGTGCCCCGCGGCGTCGAGCTCACGATCGAGGACCACGGCCAGGGCATCGACTCGGGCGCCGTCGACGAGACCTTCGACCCGTTCTTCGACGAGCAGCCGGCCGGTCTCGATCGCGGCTTCGGTCTGCCCGTCTGTCTCCGCATCATCGAGGCCCACGGCGGCGAGCTCCGGATCGCGAATCCGACCTCCGGCGGAACGCGCGTCACCGTCCTGCTGCCCGCCGAGGATCCGATCGATCGAGACGAAGCAGGAGAGATGGCATGACTCGAAGCGGGGCGACGGTGGTATTCGCGATCTTCTTCCTCTCGTCGGCGTTTTCGCTCGGGTGTGCCCCGCGGCCGGGGGACCTCGAGCCGTTGCCGCGACATCCGTTCCCGAAATGGGTCCAGAAGCTCGAGACGGGCAAGAGCGACCAGACGAGCGTCCGCGAGCGCTTCGGGGAGCCCGACGTCGTCGAGCAGACCGTGATGGGCGGGCGGGTCTGGCGCTACCGATTCGCCGAGGTGCAGTGGCCCGACACCGATCCGGATCGGCCGGTCGTCGGCGCGAACGGCCGGGTCGTTCCGCGCCCGAACACGAAGCTCGAGGACGTCGGCGACTCGATCGCCTCGTTCGGCGAGTGGCTCGACTGGCTGATGTTCTATCCGCCGAAGCAGCCGCGACCGGCCACGGCCCGCTGGCTGCCGGCGACGATCCACGACCTCGAGCTCGACTTCGACCTCGAGGGCCGGCTCGTGCGGTACCGCTACGCCCCCGAGCCCGGTCGCGCGCCGATCCCGCGCGAGGGCTGAGCCCCGCCGCCCCTGGCGGATCCCCGCTCCGGAGTATGATCCGCCACGCGCCCGCGTCGGCTCCCGACGCCCCAGGGCGCGAGGAGGCCAGCATGACGACGATCGCGACGGCGAGTGGAACGACGACGGCGGCGGCGCTCGGACGCACCCTGATGCACGAGCATCTCGTGATCGGCTATCCCGGCTCCGAGAGCCATACGAATCGCCCCGGCCTCTCGAAGAGCGATCAATTCAAGGTCTGCGTCGACAAGATCCAGGCGCTGCAGGCGCTGGGTTATGCGAGCCTCGTCGATCCGTGTCCCTCGGATCTCGGCCGCGACGTCGAGCTCGCCGCCAAGGTCGGTCAGGCGACGGGGTTCAACATCGTCTGCGCGACCGGTCTCTACAAGCAGTCCGAGGGCGGCTACCCGTACTGGCATTTCCGCTCGAATTTCGGCCCCCAGGTCGACGCGATGGCCGAGCTCTTCATCCGCGAGCTGACGGAAGGCATCGGCGACACCGGCATTCGCGCCGGCATCATCAAGGTCGCGAGCGGCCCCGGCCAGATCACCGACTACGAGAAGACGATCCTCCAGGCCGCCGCGAAGGCCTCGATCGCGACGGGCGCGCCGATCACGACGCACACCGACAACGGCACGATGGGCGACGTCCAGCAGCGGATCCTGACCGAGGCGGGCGTGCCGGCGAGCCGCATCGTGATCGGCCATTCGTGCGGCACCGACGACCACGCCTATCACCTGGGCATCGCCCGAGGCGGCTCGTACCTCGGCTTCGATCGCTTCGGCATCGACGCGCTCTTCCCGGACGCGAAGCGGGTCGCCTCGCTCGTGCGGCTGATCCGGGCCGGGGCGGGGGATCGGGTCGTCGTGTCCCACGACTCGGTCTGGTGCTGGAAGGGCGAGCCGATCCCGGCCGAGCGGCTCGCGGCCCTGTCCGGCGACGCCTTCGACCCGACCTTCTTCTCGCGCAAGATCGTCCCGCAGCTACGCGACGCGGGGGTCTCGGACGAGGCGATCGAGGGGCTCCTGGTCGCGAATCCGCGCCGATTCTTCGAGGGCGGGAAGCTCCCGGCGCTCGCCTGAGGCCGACTCGGCGCTATCGTCCCGCCACCCGAAAACCCGCCCGCCGCGCCCCCTCCCGGTCGCGGCGCGACCCCGACGAAGGAGCGATCCAATGCAGGCCGCGATTCTCACCGAGCTCAACAAGGACCTCGTGATCCGCAACGACGTCGAGGTCTTCGGGCTCGGGCCCCGGGACGTGCGCGTCAAGATCAAGGCCTCGGGCGTCTGCCATTCGGACGTGTCGGCGCAGAACGGCACGATCCCGTCGGGTACGCCCTGCGTGCTGGGCCACGAGGGAGCCGGCGTCGTCGCAGAGGTCGGTGCGGCGGTGACGAGCGTGGCGCCCGGCGATCACGTCATCCTCTCGTTCGTGCCGGCCTGCAACAACTGCAAGCCCTGCTTCCGCCACCAGTCCTACCTCTGCAACCACGGCATGGTCCAGGCGACCTCGCCCCACTTCATGGTCGACGGCAAGCCGCTGATGGGCATGACCGGCCTCGGCACCTTCGCGGAAGAGGTCATCATCGGCGAGCCCGGTGTCGTCAAGATCCCGAACGACGTGCCGCTCGACATCGCGGCGCTGATCGGCTGCGGCGTGACGACGGGCGTCGGCGCGTCGATCAACAGCGCGCAGGTGACCCCGGGCTCCTCGGTCGTCGTCTTCGGTTGCGGCGGCGTCGGCATCTCGGCGATCCAGGGCGCGCGCATCGCGGGCGCCTCGGCGATCCTCGCGGTCGACACCATGCCCAACAAGCTCGAGCAGGCCAAGCATTTCGGCGCGACCCACGTCACGACCCCCGACGGCCTCGAGTCCATGAAGCAGTCGATCACCGGCGGCGAGGGCTTCGACTTCGCCCTCGAGTGCGTCGGCCATCCCTCGACGATCCGCGCGACCTACGACGCGGCGCGCCGCGGCGGCAAGGCCGTGATCGTCGGCGTCGGCCGGATCGAGCAGATGGTGCAGTTCAGCGCCTTCGAGCTCTTCTTCGGCGACAAGACGCTGCGCGGCTCGATCTACGGCAGCGCGAACGTCCGGACCTTCATGCCCGAGCTGCTCTCGCTCTGGAAGGCGGGCAAGCTCGACCTCGAGAGCATGATCACCCGCCGCATCAAGCTCGCCGAGGTCAACGACGCGTTCCGCGCGATGCAGGCGGGCGAGGTCATTCGATCGGTCATCGACTTTTGATCGGTCG
>JBIPOQ010000241.1:0-5875 GCA_044379055.1 Myxococcota bacterium | reverse complement strand
CGAGATCCAGCCCCTGACGCCCCAGATCGGCGCGGAGATCCGCGGCGTCGACCTCGCGAAGCCCCTGTCGAGCGAGACGGTCGACGCCATCCGCGATGCGCTCCACGCCCATCTCGTCGTCTTCTTCCGCGACCAGTCCCTCACGGAAGCGGACCACATCGCCTTCGCCCGCCACTTCGGCGAGATCCAGGTCCCGCCGCTCAAGACGAAGTACCACACCCACCCCGAGATCAACGTCCTCGACCAGGTCTCGCCCCGCGGTGACGGCGCCGACAACTGGCATGCCGACCACACCTACACGAAGCGCCCCGCCCTCGGCTCCATCCTGCGCGCCGTGAAGGTCCCGCCCGCCGGCGGGGACACGATGTTCGCGAGCATGATCGCCGCCTACGAGGCGCTCTCGGCCCCGATGAAGAAGCTGCTCGACGGCCTCACGGCGGAGCACGACATCACGCGATCCGCGACGCGCGGCATCCGCGCCGGCCACGTGACGCAATCCCTCGCGGAGATCCAGCGGCGGCTGCCGCCGGTGCGGCATCCGGTGATCCGGACCCATCCGGTGACGAAGAAGAAGCTCGTCTTCGTCAACGGCAACTCGACCACGCGGATCTGCGAGCTGCCGGAGCCCGAGAGCGAGGCGATCCTGCGCTTCCTCTTCGAGCACGTGCGCACGCCGGAGTTCCAGGTCCGCTTCAAGTGGGACGAATGCTCGGTCGCCTTCCTCGACAACCGCAGCGCGCAGCACTACGCCGTCGCCGACTACGACGAGCGCCGGATCCTCCACCGCGTCACGATCGCCGGCGACGAGCCGTACTAGGTCCCCGAACGAGGCGTCGCTATCGCGGGGCGGGGGGCCCGGCGGGCGCCCAGTCGAGCACGGCCGTGCCGCTCGGGCGCCGCACGAAGCGGGCGACGACGGATTCGCCGACGACCGGATCGCGCTCGGCCTGCCAGCCGCCAATCAGGCGGATGTCGGCCTGCTCAGCGAGAGCGATCCGGACCACGACGTAGGGGACGCGCTCGCGGAAGGCGGGCGCGAAGACCTGGTGGGTCCGGATCCAGCTCGCGACGACGCCCTGCCCCGCGCACGCGATCCACTCGGTCTCGAAGCTTCCGCAGCGGTTGCAGATCGCCCGGGCGGGCCAGCGCAGCGCCCGGCAGGGCGTGCAGCGCTGGACGCGCAGCTCGCCCGCGGCGAGGCCGTCCCAGAAGGGCTGGGAATCCAGATCGGGCATCGGCTCCGGCAGCTCGTCGATCATGCTAGGCGCCTCTTCGCAGGACGAGCGCCGCGGTCGAGCCGGCGACGTAGCCGGGCTGGGCGGTGCTGAGGGCGAGCTCGGCGCCCTCGACCTGGCGGGCGCCGGCCGTATGGCGGAGCTGGGAGACGGCTTCGGCGACGTGGTTCAGGCCGTGGACGTAGCCCTCGGAGAGGAAGCCGCCGTGGGTGTTCACGGGCAGCGCGCCGCCCCGGGCGGTCGCGCCGCTCGCGACGAAGGGGCCGCCCTCGCCCTTCGCGCAGAAGCCGTAGTCCTCGAGCTGGACGAGCACGCTGTAGGTGAAGCAGTCGTAGAGCTCGGCGAGGTCGAAGTCCGACGGGCCGACGCCGGCCATGGCATAGAGACGCGGGGCCATGTCGGCCGCGGCGGTGCGCGTCGTGTCGAAGTTCTGGTTCGAATAGAGGTTCTGGCCTCCGCCCCAGGCGGCGCCGCGGATCAGGACGGGGACCTGACGCAAGTCGCGGGCGCGATCCGCCCGGGTCAGCACGAGAGCGACCGCCCCATCGGTCTCGAGGCAGCAATCGAACAAGCGGAACGGCTCGACGACGAAGCGGGCGGCGAGATAGTCGTCGAGGGTCATCGGCCCGCGCATCATCGCGCGCTCGTTGTCCCGGGCGAAGGCGCGCTGCTGGACCGCGATCTGGCCGAAATGCTCGGACTGCGTGCCGTAGCGGGCCATGTGGGCCCGGGCTTCCATCGCGAACTGCTGGGGCGGCGTGAAATAGCCGTAGGGCGCCTGGAACTGGGTCTCGACGGCGTCGACGAGGGGACGTCCGGTCCCGCCCATGCGGAAGCCGGAGCGGGCGTTCAGCGCGCGGTAGCAGACGATCGTGTCCGCGACGCCCGCGTGGAGGGCGAGCGCGGCCTGGCCGACCATCGCGTGGGAGATGCTCCCGCCGCCGAACAGATCGAGATGGAAGCGCAGATCCTGGATCCCGAGGCTCTGGGCGACGACCATTGGAAGCACCGAGTCCCCGACCCGAAAGGTCGCGAGCCCGTCGACGTCGGCGGGCTTGAGCCCGGCGTCCTCGAGGGCCGCGGCGATCGCGCGCAGGGCGAGGGTCAGGGTCGTGGCCCCGGAGGCCTTCGAGAAGGGCGTGTAGCCGACACCGACGATGGCGGTCCGATCGCGCAACGACATCAAACGACGCCCTCTGCCTTCAGCGCCCCGATCCGATCCCAGTCGTAGCCGAGCTCGAGCAGGATCTCCTCGGTGTGCTCGCCGGCTTCCGGGGCCCGCGTCGTGCCGCCCGGCTGCTCGTCGAACTGGACCGGATTGGCGACGAGCTGGAACGTCGAGCCGTCGGCCGCCTCGATCCGGGAGAGGAGCCCATTGGCCGCCACCTGCGGATCGCGCGTGATCTCGAGCGTATCCTGCATGACTTCCCAGACGCCACTGAAGCCCGCAAGCACGCGCTGCCAATGGGCGAGCGGCTGGCTCGCGAAGAGCGCATCGAGGAGCGCGGCAGCGGCGGCACTGTTGTGCTGCAGCAGCTCGGCCGTCGCGAAGCGCGGATCCGCGGTCCATTCGGGATGCCCGACGACGCCACACAGCTCGGGCCAGTATCGGAAGGCCTGCAGACAGACGAGCGCGATGAAGCGACCGTCCTGCGTCGCGTAGGTCCCGGCGAGCGCATTCGTCTCGGGGACCCGCGGCAGCGGCTGCCAGACCGTTCCCTGGGCGAGCGAGCCGGCGATCGCCATGCCCATCGCCCACATCCCCATCCCGAGCAGCGAGAGATCGACGACCGGCGCTTCGCCCGTCCGCTCCCGGGCAAAGAGCGCCGCCGAGATCGCGCCGGCGAGCGTCAACCCGGCGAGGGAGTCGCCGTACGAGCCGCCGGGCATCGGCGAAGGTCGCGCCGCCCCGGGCGGTGTCGCGCCGTAGGCGCTGCCCGCCCGGGCCCAGAAGGTCGCGTAGTCGAAGCCGCCGCGATTGCGTTCCGCGCCGCGCTCGCCCATGCCCGTCCCCCGCGCATAGACGATGCGTGGATTCCAGGCGCGTACGTCCTCGAGCTCGACGCCGAGCCGCTCGCGGGACTCGGGGAGCAGGTTCGTCAGGAAGACGTCCGCCGTTCGCACCAGCTCGGCCAACACCGCCCGACCGGCGGGCTTTGCGAGGTCGAGGCCGATGCTGCGCTTGCCGCGGTTCGCATGCTCGATCGCGAAGTTGACCGGACCTTCGATCGCGAGGGCGCCGGTCCGGCGGAGGCCGCGATAGGCGTCGCCTCCGCCCGGCGGCTCGACCTTGACGACCGAGGCGCCCCACTCCGCCAGCACGCTGCCCGACAGCGGCACGAAGACGTACTGCGCGACCTCGACGACCCGGACTCCTTCGAGCACGCGCATCAAACCGCTCCCTCCCGCGTCTCCGGACCGACCGCCGCGCGCCGACCGAAGGCTCGGCGCGCCGCGAAGACCTGACCCGCCAGCGCCGCCACGAGGATCGCGAAACAAACCGCGAATCCCATCTCGTAGCTCCCCGTCACGTCTCGCACCCGCGCCAGCACGATCGGCCCGAGCCCGCCACCCGGAAAATAGGCCAGCATCATGACCCCATAGATCTCCGCGAAGTAGCGCGCCCCGAAGAATTCGGCCGCAGAGAGCGGAATCAGCACGTCCCGGGCCGAGGTCGCGATCCCGAACGAGAAGCCCGCGAGGGCGAGCAGCCGGGGATCGGCGGCGAAGGGCAGGAGCGCGATGGCGAGGGCGAGGAGCGCCGTGTTCGCGACGAGGAGCTTGCGCGTCGGGATGCGCAGGGCGACGGCGCCGGCGCCGAGCTTCGCGAGGATCCCGGCGCCGACCGTGAGGCCCAGCGCATCGGCGGCCTGGCTCCGCGAGTACCCCAGGTCGACGAGATACAGCACCAGATGATCGATCATGCCGAGCTGGGCGACGGCATAACAGAAGACCGTGAAGAAGAGGACCCAGAACGGCGGTCGGCGGAGGGCCTCAGCGAGGGTCGAGGAAGGCTCCTCGGCGACGGCTCCCGCGACGGGCACCGCAGCCCCGACCGGCGTCGCGTCCTCGCCTTCGCCGGGATGCGGATCACGGACGACGAAGAGCGCGAAGGGCAGGATCATTGCGACGGCCAGGACGCCGACCGCGGCCGTCGCCCCGCGCCATCCGAAGGGCCCCGTCCACGCATCGATCGCCTTCACGAACACGACGGCGCCGATGTTCGAGCCCGCGAGCGCGAAGCCGAGGGCCACCCCGCGCGAGCGCTGGAACCAGCGCGTGATGACCGCGCCGACCGAGACGTCCCCGATGCCCGCGTTGCCGAGGGCGAGCAGCATCGTCGCCGCGTAGAAGGCGGGCAGCGAATGCATGCTCGCCAGCACGAGGAAGGTCGCTCCGAGGCTGAGAACGGCACCGACGAGCACGGGCCGGACCCCGTACCGGACACAGGCCGCCCCGATCACGGCCTGACAGACGGAGGTCACGAAGATCATCGGCGCCATCGCCGAAGACCACATCGTCCGCGTCCAGCCGAGATCCTGGATCACGTCCGGCGCGATCGCCCGACTCGCGTAGAAGAGCCCCGCGCCCATCTGGCAGACGAGGCAGCCCAGGACGACGAGCATCGCCTTGCGCGAGAGCAGGAACGCGCTCAACGGAACACCGTCTCCAGCCTAACGCCCCCCCGCCGGAGCATCGCTTCGGGGCGAGGGAAGCCGACCCTTCGCCGGCAGCGGCGAGTGGCCCGGCTCGAGGGCGACGCCGGTCGAGTTCGCGACCATCGAGAGCATCGTGTACTGGCCGACGACGAAGGGGAGCTCGACGAGCTGGGCCGGCTCGTAGCGGCGGGCCAGACGCTGCCAGACCGCATCGTCGATCTGTTGCCGGACGTGGAGCTGATCGGCGGCGAGCAGCAGGTCGCGATCCGCCTCGCTCCAGCCCGGGGCCTCCGGGCCCTCGGCGATGCGGGCGATCTCGGCATCCGAGAGGCCGGCGACCTGGGCGTACTTGACGTGGTGGCCCCACTCGAAGTCGCTCTGGCAGTTCCACGATGCGCGCAGGGCGAGCAGCTCCGACTCGCGCCGCGACAACACGCCCTGCTGCGCGATCGCCGTCGCGAAGCCGAGGAAGGGCTTCATCAGGCGCGGGTGATAGGCCAACGTCCGCAGGATGTTGAGGACCTGGGTCGGCTCGCGATGACCGCTGCCCTCGAGCGACGCGACGCGGTCCTGGGTCCCCTGGAGCATCTCGCGGACCTCGGGGCTCCAATCCGCCTCGGGCATCGGCGGCAGGCGGTCGAGAGGCTTCGTGGCCCCGACGGCGACCGGGAGTCCGATCAAGAGGCCGAGCAGGGCGATCGATTCGCGGCGGGGTGTCATGCGGGCTCCTCGTCTTGCGCTCGCGGGTCCGCGGACCGACCGGGTCCGGTGCGAGCCCGGCCAACGTACCCCCGAATGCGCAGCGGCGCCCGGTGGATCCGGGTCGTCGATCGGCGGCGCTTCCCATCCCGTTGGCGCGACTCGGCCTGCGGTCGGATCGGGTCGCGGGCGCCGGTTCGCCCCGCGTCAGATGAAGACGGCCATGCCCGCGCCGCCGCTCGCAGCGACGACCTCGCCCGAGATGCTCGAGGCCCGCGGCGA
>JBIPOQ010000239.1:0-5887 GCA_044379055.1 Myxococcota bacterium | reverse complement strand
CCTTGCCGAGGCGGTTCTCGACCGGGACGTGCAGGTCGTCGAAGAAGAGCTCCGCCATCGGCGAGGTCCGCATGCCCATCTTGTCGAGCTTCTTGCCGACCGTGAGGCCGGGGGTCCCCTTCTCGACGAGGAAGGCCGAGACGCCGCGGGCGCCCTTCGCCGGATCGACGGTCGCGAAGACGAGCAGCAGGTCGGCGATGTTGCCGTTCGAGATGAAGGTCTTGCTGCCGTTGAGAACGTAGTGGTCGCCCTGGCGGATCGCGGTCGTGCGGAGGCTGTAGGCGTCGGAGCCCGAGCCGGGCTCGCTCATCGCATTGCCGCCGATCCACTCGCCGGAGACCAGGCGCGGCAGGTATTTCGCCTTCTGCTCCGGCGTGCCGAAGGCGAGCAGCGGCATCTCCGCGGTCCACATGTGGGCGTTGATCGAGAACGAGAGCCCGTTGTCCCGGGACCCCTCGCCGAGGGCCTCGAGGGCGGAGACGGTCGTCAGGGCATCCATGCCGAGACCGCCGTACTCCTCCGGGACGCACAGCCCGTGGATCCCCATGCGCGCGCAGGCGTCCCAGCCCGCGCGATTGAACGTGGCCTCGCGGTCCCGCTCGACGAGTCCCTCGTTCAGGCTGCCGCGCGCGAACTCACGAATCGCATCCCGCAGCTCGCTCTGCTGCTTCGTCCACGAGAATTCCATCGAACGGGCTCCCCCCGGCGTCGCGCGAGGCGCTCAGCCGAGACTCTTCAGGCGCTGGTAATCCACTTTATCCGTGGAAGTCTTCGGAAGCTTTTCGTGGAACGAGAAGGTGTCCGGAACCATGTAGACCGGGACGCGCTCGGCACAGAACTTCTTCAGCTTGATCAGCGAGATCTTCTCCCCGCTCTTCGTGCTGAGGTGTGCTCGGATCAGCACGCCGGCCGCCTCGTCGGGGATCGCCACGACCGCCGCCTCGAGGACCTCGGGGTGCTGGTAGAGGCAGGCCTCGATCTCCCCGAGCTCGACCCGGTAGCCGCGCTTCTTCACCATCCGGTCGCGGCGGCCCAGGTAGATGTAGCCGTGGACCGGATCCTCCCGGACGAGGTCGCCGGTCCGATACCAGCGGTCGTCGGTCCGGTTCGGGAGCAGGGACCGGGCCGTCTGCTCCTCGAGATTCCAGTAGCGTTGCAGGACCGACGGGCCCGCGATGCAGAGCTCGCCCTCCTGGCCCGGCGCGACCTCGCGGCCCTCGGGATCGACGACGATCGCGCGCAGATGCGCGCAGACCGGTCCGATCGGGTAGGGGTCCTTGCGGTCCTCGGGGACGACTGCCGGGATCTCGTACCAGGTACAGACGTTCGTCTCCGTCGGCCCGTAGAGGTTGAGGAAGCGCTTGCCGGGCCAGAGCCGCATCAGGCTCCGCAGATGGACGACGGGAAAGACCTCGCCGGCGAAGCAGACGATGCGGACACGGCCGTGGTCGCGGCTCTCGAGGGCGCCATGCTGGACGAGCATCGTCAGGATCGAGGGCGCCGAATACCAGATCGTGATGCCCGTCTGCTCGATCCAGGCCGCGAGCTCGCTCGGCCGCTTGCCGACCTCTTCGTCGATCAGGACGAGCGTCGCGCCGTGCTGGATCGCGGTGTAGATGTCGAGGATCGAGAGGTCGAAGTGGAACGGGGCGTGGGACGAGAACCGGTCCGTCTCGTTCGGGGCGAGGACCTCGCTGCACCAGTCGACGAAGCAGGTCGCGTTGCCCTGGGAGATCACGACGCCCTTGGGCTTTCCGGTCGAGCCCGAGGTGTAGAGGATGTAGGCGAGATCGCTCTCGCCGACCTCGACGCTGCGGGCCGTCGGGGCCGCGCCGTCCGAGCGATCGCTGGCGTCGAGACAGGCGGAGAGGCTCGAGCCGTCGTCGGGCGTCTCGATCACGAAGAGCCGCGGGCTCGCGCCCTGCGCGGCGAGCTCGCCGGCGAGGGCGTCGACCGCGGCCCGTTCGACGAAGCAGGCCTTCACGCCGCAATCGGCGAGGATGAAGGCACCGCGGGCCGCCGGTGCGGAGGCGTCGACGGGGACGTAGGCCGCCCCCGCCTTCAGGATGCCGAAGATCGCGGCGACGGTGTCGATCGATTTGTGGACGAAGAGGCCGACGCGATCCCCGCGTGCGACACCGAGCGCGATCAGGCGATCCCGCACGCGATCGGCCAGGCGATCGAGGTCGGCATACGAGATCGTCCGACCGGACGGGGCCAGGATCGCCGGATGCGCGCCCCGGCGCAGCGCGGACGCTTCGAGCAGACGATGGAGCGGCGTCACGACCGGATCTTCAGTGCTTCGACGAGACGAGCTTCGCGATGTCGACGAGGGTATTGAGGTTGTCCTCGTCCGCTTCGTGGGCCTCGATCTTGACGTCGTAGGTGTTCTCGAGCCAGGTCACGAGCTTGAGCGTCGCGAGCGAGTCGAGGATGCCCGAGCTGATGAGCTCGACGTCCTCGGTCAGCTCGTCGGGATCTTCGCCTTCGAGAAACTCGGCGAGAATGAAGCTCTTGGTGGCGGCCATGATCGCGTTCTGGTCGGGCATGTCTTCGGTTTTCTCCTCGCGCGCGGGCGGCGGCGAACCTTCCATCGGTCGCCGGGGGCCGCTCGTATAGCATTTCGATCAGTTCGATCGGGGAGTGCCCGAAGATCGCTGGAAGCGGTCCCGGGTGATGCCCAGGGCGCGCCGGAACTGGCGCAGCTCCCGCAGGAGCCGCATCCCCCCGTCCACCGCGCAGAAGCGCAGCACCATCCCCTGGCAGGCCAGCCGGTCGGCCCGCGAAAGATCCGCCCGGGCCACGATCCGGGCGAGGCCCAGGTAGAGCAGGCGGATCGAAGGCTCGAGCGAAGGCTGGGGCACCGGATGCAGGCGGCTTGCCAGGCCTGCCAGGGCCGCGCGGTCGGGGTTTTTCCAGCTGCGATGGAAGAGTCGCTTCGGCACGTGGACGAAGGGCCCCTGGAGGCAGAGCCGCGCCGAGAAGAGCCAGTCGCATTTGCGATGCACCGGCAGCAGACCCGAGGCCAGCAGGCTCGAGCGGCGGATCAGGCAGTAGTTCGCCTCGTACAGACCGAGCCCGGCATGGAAGAACCAGAGCAGGCGGGCGAGGCGCCGGCGCGGGCTCGGGGACTCGAGGAACTCGCCCGTGTGCTCGCGGGCGATTGCCCCGCCGTCGGGATCGACGAGATCGAAGCCGCTGGTGGCGACGATGGCTTCGGGATGGGCGTCGAGGGCGGCGACGCAGGTCGAGGCGTAGTCGGGCTCGAGCCAGTCGTCGGCACCGACCCAGCGGAAGAGGTCGCCTAGTGCCTCGCGGGCCAGGCTGTTGAAGTTCTCGATCAGGCCCACGTTCTGGGGCTTTCGGACGAGGCGGACGCGCGGATCCCGCGCCATCAGCGCCTCGACGCGCGCGCAGGTGTCGTCGGTCGAGGCATTGTCGGAGACGATGACCTCGAAGTCGTCGAAGTCCTGGCGGAGGATCGACTCGAGGCAGCGGCCGACGGTCGCGGCGCCGTTGCGGACGGGAACGCCGAAAGTGACGCGCGGAGTCCCCTGGCTCATCGGCTTCCTCCGCTCCCGGTGCCGGCGCGACGCCGTTTGCGGGGGCGGTGCTCGCGTCGTCTGCCGAGCGGGGGCCGTCCTCCCTCGACAGGTGGTCCCCGTTTCGGATCCACAAGGGACTGCCTGTACGGCGATTCGGGCGGGCTCCCGGGCCTGCGCCGCCCGGACTCGAGCGCGGCGGGCGGAGTCTAACACCCGATCCGGAGGTCTCCGATCGCTATAGTGCGGCCGCTCGGGGACCGATGCGTCCGAAGGCTGCGGGCGGAGGATCGGTTCCTGGCTCGAAGTCGAACGGGACTCGGCGGAAATCTCGTGCAAAACCCTGAATCGCGCGGGCGGGCGGACTCTGACATGCGTCCGGTGGACCCGGCGACCTCCGCCTCGCCCGGGCCCCCGACCCCTGCGCCGCCCTCGATGGCCGCGCGCGCCGTCCACGGAAGCCTCTGGACGGCGATCCGCTTCGCAGCCGAGTACGGGCTGCGCATGGTCAGCAACCTGATCCTGACCCGCCTGCTCGTGCCTGAGGCATTTGGCCTCATGGCGCTGATCAGTGTCTTGATGACGGGCCTCGCGATGTTCTCCGACATGGGGATCTCGTCGAGCGTCGTCCAGAGCAAACGGGGCGACGAGCCTGCCTATCTGAATACGGCCTGGACGCTGCAGGTGATCCGCGGCTTCGTGCTCTGGGTCTTCGCCGCGCTCTTCGCGGACGCGATGGCCGTCGGCTACGCGCGTCCCGAGCTCCGCGTCCTGATCCTCGCGGCCGGGCTGACGACGATCGTCGCCGGCTTCAACTCCGTGGGGCTGCTCCAGCTGCGGCGGCATCTCGAGGTCCGGCGGCTCGCCGCGATCGACGTCTCGGGGCAGCTCCTCACCGGTCTGGCGACGGTGGCCTGGGCGTGGTTCTGGCCCTCGGTCTGGGCGCTCGTCTGGGGGGGCCTGTTCGGGGCGATCGCCAAGCTCGCGATCAGCCATTGGGCGACCGGATCCCATCGCTGCCGCTTCGCCTGGGAGGCGGACGCCCGGGCGGATCTGCTCGGCTTCGGGAAGTGGATCTTCCTCAGCACGATTCTCTTCTTCCTGGCGGGGCAGGCGGATCGCCTGATCTTCGGACGACTGCTTTCGGTGTCGACCCTCGGCGTGTTCAGCATCGCGGCGACCCTGGCCGCGATTCCGACCCAGGTCGTCTGGCAGATCGGCCACTCGATCCTCTTTCCGGCCTTGAGTCGCCGCAGCCACGAGCCAGAAGGCCTGCGTCGCGTCTACCTTCGCAGCTTGCGCCCCCTGCTCGTGCTCGGGGCGCTCCCCGTCGCCTGTCTCGCGGCGGCGGGACCGGCGCTGGTCGAGCTGCTCTACGACCCGCGTTACGAGGAGGCCGGTTGGATGCTCCAGATCCTCGCCGTCGGCGCGTGGTTCCAGATTCCCCAGGCCTCGAGCGGCTCTGCGGTGCTCGCCCTGGGCCAGCCGAGGGCCCTCGCGCTCTCGAATGGAGCGAAGTTCGTCGGGCTCGTCGTCTTTCTTCCGCTCGGATATGCATCCTTCGGCGTGCCGGGGGCGATCGCCGGCGTCGCTGCCGCCGAGCTCATCCGTTATGTGTCCCTCGCCCTGGCCATGCGCAGCGCGAAGCTGCCCGGTCTGGCCAGCGATCTCGCGATGACGGTCGTCGCGGCGGGGCTCGCCGCGGCGGGCCTGCTCGCCGATCGAGCCGTCGGGGAATCGGGGGGCGGGGCAGGGGCGAGGCTCGTCGTCGCCGTCGCGGCGATCGCCGGTCTCTGGCTACCGATCTCGCTCTTCGTGCTCCGCGCAGAGCTGCCGCGCCTGCGCGAGCTGCTCGCAGCCCGTCGGCGACGCACGGGCCTGTCGGGAGTCCCCTCGTGATCTTCCACCCCTCTTCGCTCGCCGGCGCCTATCTGATCGAGCTCGAGCGCCACCGCGACGATCGAGGCTTCTTCGCGCGGAGCTTCTGCGCGCGGGAGTTCGCGGCCCACGGCCTCGCGACCCGCTTCGTCCAGAGCAACGTCTCCTTCAACGCCCTGCGCGGCACGCTCCGCGGCATGCATTGGCAGATCGCGCCCCATGCCGAGGCGAAGCTCGTGCGCTGTACGTCGGGCTCGCTCTACGACGTGATCGTCGATCTCCGCCCCGGATCGCCGACCTGGCGAGCCTGGGCCGGCTTCGAGCTCGACGCCCGCCAGCGCCGACTCCTCTACGTCCCGGAAGGATTCGCCCACGGCTTCATCACCCTCGAGCCCGACACCGAGGTCTTCTACGAGATGAGCGCCGAGTTCGTCCCCGAGGCCTCTCGCGGCTTCCGCTTCGACGAT
>JBIPOQ010000240.1:0-5887 GCA_044379055.1 Myxococcota bacterium | reverse complement strand
CGAGTATTGGGACGCATTCGAGTGCGCGGAAATGGCGGACGCGGAGCCGGTGGCCGATCTCGCGCAGGAAGAGGCTCTGGACGATCCGAACGTGATGCGCCTGGACGTGCCGGGGCCCGACGGTGGTCTGGAGGAACTCGTCTACCTCGTCGATCGGTGGGGGGATCCGTCGGGTGCGACGGCCGTCGTCATCACCAACGGCTGGGGGCAGGCGAAGGAGGCGTTTCTTCCCCTGGCCCGAACGCTGGTCTCGACGTTTCGTGCCCACGCATTGCCGATCGAAGTCGTCCGCTTCGACGGGATTCGCAAACGCGGCGAGTCCCATGTGGACCCGGAGTGCCGCGTGCCGGGTCGGGAGACGCAGAACTTCGTCTTCTCCCAGGGCGTGCGAGACATCGAGGCTCTCGTGAAGCACTTGCGCGAGTCGAGCGCGCATGGCGCGAGCCGCGTGGTCCTGGTCAGCTTCAGCGCTTCGGCGATCGAGGCTCGGAAGGCAGTCGCGAGGGACGGAGGTCGAAGAATCGACGGCTGGGTCAGCGTGGTCGGGTCGCCGGATCTGCAGTCGATGGCGAGGTCGATTTCGGGCGGAGTCGATTACGTCGGGGGACACGAGCTGGGGGTTTCGTTCGGGGTCCAGGAGCTGCTCGGCATCCGGGTCGATATCGACCGGATGGCCGTCGATGCGGCTCGCAACGGCATGTCGTTCATCGAGGATTCCCGGCGAGATCTGGATTCGATCCGCATACCCATCCGCTGGTTTCACGGTCGTTACGACGCATGGGTGGACCTCGTTCGTGTCCGCGACATCCTTTCGAGCGGCGATACCGATTCACGGCGGCTCGTCGTCTTGCCGATCGGCCACCAGATCAAGACGAGTCATCAGGCCGATCTCACCTTTCGCCTGATCGCTCGCGAGGTCGCCCTGATGGCACGAGGCCGCAATCTCCAGCCCGTCTCGCCGCCGACCCGCGTGGTTCGGCGCCTGCGGCTCGCGGAGGGCCGGCGTCGTCCCGAGCAAGGTGCCGATCTTCAGTCCTTCTGGCGCGACTATCTCGTCGGACGGGATCGCTCTCTCGGCATCGAGCTCCTGAACGCAGGCTCTGCGTATCAGTCGATGATGGCAAGGCAGGTGGAGGCCCTGGACATCCGTGCGGGCGATCGCATCGCCGACCTCGGTTCCGGGACCGGCGGCTTTCCTCTCGCCCTCGCCCGAGATCGACGTGCGCCGGAAGGTCTCGAGATCGTCGCCTTCGACTATGTCCGAGAGGCCCTCGACCGGACGCGTAGGCGCCTTGGTTCGATCGCCGGTAGGCGGAGACTGCGGTTCACGCCGATCGAGACGAATCTGGATCTGCTCGACAGCGCGCAGGGAATCCCGATGGCGGACCACAGCGTCGATCGAGTGATCGCGTCCTTGCTGATCAGCTATCTGGAGCGCCCCGAGCTCCTCCTCGCCGAGATTCATCGGATTCTCAGGCCGGGTGGGCGGCTCGTCCTTTCGTCCCTCTGCCGGGATGCGGACATCAGTCGCCTCTACGTGGAAAGTCTCGCGGAGCTACAAGCTGGGAATGCGGGCGGAGACCTGCCCGAGCTGAACCAGACAGACCTGGGGACGATCGCCCGCAACTTCCTGAACGACGCCGTGCGCATTCTCGAGCTGGAGGATACGGGCGCGTTCCGTTTCATGGATCCGGAGGAGCTTTCGGCGCTCGTCGTCGCGGCGGGTTTCGAGGATGTCCGCGTCGAGCGCGCCCTCGGGAATCCGGCGCAGGCTGCGGTGCTCTCCGCTGGGCGTCCATCCGCCCGGACGCGAACGGCAGATGCACCTCCGTCGGCGCGTGACGATCGGCGTAACCATGCGCCGACTCTCAAGTTTTCGGATCCCGGGTCGATCAGTGACGGGACATGCCTGCCGACGACCAGAAGCAGTATCTCGAATATCGGGCCTTCATCACCGGGAATCTCCTCGGGCCCGCGCTTCGCAATGCCGTCCTGATCTTCATCCTGCTGCAGACCTTCGTCTTCATCCCCGCCGACTACGTGCTCTACCCGGAGCACTTCGACTTCTTCCTGATCGCCCGGCTCGTTCTGAACGTCGCGCTCGGCGTGGTCTGGTTCGGCACTGCCTTGCGCTGGCCTGGGCCGTCGTCGATCGCGGTCTGTGCCTTCGGTACCGCACTCTTTCTCAGCATGGTCTACGAAACGGGCGGGGTCACCAGCGGGTACTACGTCGGCCTGATCCTCCTCGTCGTCGGCATGGGATTCTTGACGCCCCAGAGCAGTCGTCAGGCCACGTTCATCTCCGTGATGATGTTCGGTGGATATGCGGCCCTTCCGCTCTACACGCGCGACCCCGTGGATTGGCTGATGTTCAGCGAGAATCTGTTCTTTCTCGGTGCGGCCTGTGCCGAGGCCTGCTGGGCTTGTCTGCACATGGACCGGATGCGCTTCGCGGACTTCAAGCAGAAACGACAGCTCGAGCGGGCGCGAGACGAGCTGGCCGAGCTCGATCGCGCCAAGTCCCGCTTCAGCGCGAACGTGCATCACGAGCTCCGCACCCCGCTCACGCTGATCCTCGCTCCGCTGGATGCGTTGCGCGACGGGGAGCTCGGTCCCCTCACGCCCGTCGTGATGCGCACGCTGACCACGATGCAGGCCAACGGGCGGCGCCTTCACAAGATGATCAACAACCTGCTGGATCTGTCGAAGGTCGAGAGCGATCGATTCGAGATCGTGCGTCGCAGGATTCGCCTGGCTCCGATCGTGGAGGAGCTGGTCGTCGGCGCTCGTGCCCTCGCCGATCGGAAGGGCGTGGCCCTGGAAGCCTCGGGCTTCGACGCGATCCCCGACATCCACGCCGATGCCGACGCTCTGGACAAGGTCTTCGTCAATCTCGTCGGCAACGCGCTGAAGTTCACCGATGCGGGGGGAAGGATCGAGATCACGGCCCGCGCGATCGATGACGGCGTCGAGGTCTCCGTCCGAGACTCGGGAATCGGCATCCCGGCCGAGAAGCTCGATTCGATCTTCGATCGTTTCGCCCAGGTCGACTCCTCTGCGACGCGGCGCTACGAGGGCACGGGCATCGGCCTCTCTCTCGCCAAGGAGATGGTCCTGCGTCATGGCGGCCGGATCTGGGCGGAGAGCGACGGCGAGGGGACCGGGACCACGTTGCGCTTCACCTTGCCGATCGGGAGTCCCGATGCCGACGTCGAGGAGGAGCTTCTTCAAGACGACCGAGGGACTGCCCAGGGCATCTCGCAAGCGATCGCTGCGGTCGAAGCCGACCTCCAGATGGAAGCCGGTCCCGCGAACGACTCTCTGGTCGAGTTCGAGCGCACGGTGGAGCGTTGGTCCGATCGGGCAGGGCACGGCGGTTCGCTCGTCGAGCCGGCTGGGCATGCGGCCGACGTCCCCGAGGTCCTGATCGCCGAGGACAATCCGGACATGCGGACGATTCTCGCGATGCTGGTCGGCAAGGAATACCGGGTTCGGGTCACGCGCAATGGTCTGGAGGCGCTGGAGGCCGTGCGCGCGTCGGCTCCCGATCTCGTCCTCTCGGACGTGATGATGCCCGAGATGTCCGGCGTCGAGCTGTGTCGCACGCTCAAGGGCGACGCGGCGACGCGGGCCATTCCGATCGTGCTGGTCACGTCCAAGGCCGAGCGGGAGATGAAGATCGAGGGGCTCGAGCTCGGGGCGGACGACTACGTGACGAAGCCCTTCCACCCGCGCGAGCTGCTGGCGAGGGTGCGCTCCCTGGTGCGCGTCTCCGGTCTCCAGAGACAGCTGACCGCGCGGAACGACTCTCTCGAGCAGGCGCTTCGCGGGCTCAAGCAGGCGGAGGTCCAGCTCGTTCAGTCCGAGCGGCTCGCCGCCGTCGGCGAGCTCGCCGCAGGGATCGCCCACGAAATCAACAACCCGGTCAACTTCGCGTTGAATGCAGCGCGCGCGATCGAGCCCACGGTCAAGGAGTTGAAGAGCGTCCTCGACGCTGCGTCTTCGGCGGGCGACGATCGACCCGAGGCGGAGCCGAAGGCAGGACGCATCGAAGCGAAGAGCACACTCCCCGATCGGGGCGAGGTCGAAGAGCTGTCCGATACGTTGCTCGAGCTGTCCGGGATCATCACCGAAGGCCTCAGCAGGACGTCACTTCTCGTCCGCGACCTGCGCGATTTCGCCGCGCCCGGTCGATCGGGCGGCATGTCGACGGGTGTCGATGTGTCCAAAGGGCTGCGCTCGACGGTTCAGCTCCTCAAGCCGTCGGTCGAGTCCAAGGGAGCGAGAATCGAAGTCGACATCGAGGCCGATCTCCCGACCATCGTGGGTGATTCAGGGAGTCTCAATCAGGTCCTTCTCAATCTCATCCAGAACGCGGCGGATGCCTTCGGCGATCGGGGAGGGACGATTCGCCTCTCGGTCCGGAGAGATCAGGACTCGATCGTCGTCGAAGTCGCGGATGACGGCCCCGGCATCGCGCCGGAGCATCGAAATCGACTCTTCGAGCCCTTCTTCACGACCAAGCCGATCGGGGAGGGCACGGGCCTCGGCCTTTCGATCAGTCGCCAGATCGTGCTCGCCCACGGCGGAAGCCTCGACTTTTCGAGCGAGCTCGGCGTGGGGACACGGTTCACGGTGACGCTGCCCGTGAAGGGACCCGATGACGCGAACCGCCCGCCGGTCCCGCTCGCGTAGCCGGTTCGGCTCGCGTGAAGGGGAGCGGAGCGGAGAGGATGGGAATGGGCGGCTCGGTCAGACGCGGCGATCCGCATCGAGCCACGGGCCAGGGTTCGATTCGCCCGATTCCAGTCCGGCTGGGGGGCGATGGTGGCCCAGGGCGGGGTCGAACCGCCGACACCGCGATTTTCAGTCGCGTGCTCTACCAACTGAGCTACCGGGCCACCGGAGAGAGGGGAGATTACCGGACAGGACGCGCACGTCTAGATCGGGTCGTCGGAATCCAACCTGAGGGCCGGGTCTTTCTTGCGGGGCCGTTGCCCGTCTCGGACCGGCAGGAGGGGCCCCGGGCGTTCAGGGGCGGTGTGAATTGCTCAATTCCGTCGGGACATTGGGTCGGGACGCTGGCTGAGGCGGACGGTGGCACCGGGGGGATTCGATTCGCCCGATCCGGCTGGAGATGCCTCTTCCCGGTCGATGATCCGGGCTCTCCGGATGGAGACGTTCTCGATGGGGCGATCTTTCGGGCCCCAACGACCGACCTTGTCGGTGGGCGTATTGGCGATCGCATCCACGAGCTCCATTCCGCCGACGACCCGCCCGACCGCCGTATAGCGTCCGTCGAGGTCGCGGTGATCCGACTGGAGAATGAAGAACTGGCTGCTATTCGAGTTCTGGCGGCCGCGGTTGGCGAGCGCGACGACGCCGCGCTCGAAGGGGGCTCTGCTGAATTCGTCGGGAAGATCGCCGAAGGCTCCGCCCTGTCCGTCGTTCGTGGGATCCTGATCGCGCGAATTCGGGTCTCCGCCCTGGATCATGAATCCTCGGATGACCCGGTGGAAGGTCGTTCCGTCGTATTGCCCCTCTCGCGCGAGGCGACTCAGCTGGGCGACGCTTTCGGGGGCGAGGTCGGGCATGAGCTCGATCTCGATCGCGCCGGCCCTGTCGTGGGTGGCGACCTCGAGCTCCAGCAGGAGCGGTCTCGGGTTGCTAGGCCATTGGAATCCGACGGCGTCCTGGCCCGTCGCGTGGCTCGGATCCGCGCCGGCCTCTCCGCCCCGTCCCGAATCCCCCGCGTCGTCCCCCGAGACCGAGCATCCCGCCAGGAAAGCCATCAGGAGCAGGCCACGGGAAATCCATCGCAGTCCGTGGGCGTAGGCGGTCGTTCGAGCGCGCGGGCGACGGCGCGAGAGGGGGGATAACGCGGGCG
>JBIPOQ010000238.1:0-5910 GCA_044379055.1 Myxococcota bacterium | reverse complement strand
GAGGGCGCGTCCGAGGAAGGGCTCTGCCGCCGCCTCGAGGACCGTCGTCTCGATCACGGTATTCCCGCGCAGCTCGACGGCGCGGAGCGCGACCGTATCGCCGCCCACGACCTGCCCCGCGTCCGCCGCCCCCGCCTCGCCCCATTCCCGCGGCGACGGCGCGGGCGGCGGCAGGAGCTCGAACGCCTCGTCCGACGACGGGCTCGGCGCACGGCGGGGAATCGGGCGGCGGTCGATCGGGCGATCGCCGCCGAGGACGTCGATCGGCGCCTGCGCGAGCGCGGTCGGCGCGGCGAGGCAAAGAGCCGCGAAGAGCAATGCGCGGGCGGCCCAAGGGCCCCGGAAGGGCCGCCGAGCGCGCGGCGAGCGACAGCGTCGGCTGCCCAACGCCCTCCGACCGCCTAACGCCCGCACGCCGCCTCCCGCGCCCAGCGCGCCCGGCCCGCAGAGAGGCGCTCCTGCGCCGCGAGGAGCTGCGCCGGCACGAGGCCCGTCGGCGCCGAGGCTCCGCCCCGCTCGAGACGCTGGTAGACCGACGCCGGAAGGAAGGCCGGCAGGAGTCCCGCCGCGGACTCCGGAAGCCCCTCTCGCGCCGCGACGACGAGGCTGCTGACCGCATCGGCCCTTCGCGCCGCGCAGGGCTCGTCGAGCAGCGTCGACGCATCGACCACGGGCGTGGCGACCGGCTCGACGAAATCGACGGCGTCACGATCCGGCGCTCGCGTCACGACCTGGCCGTCGATGCCCTGGCTCGACGACGCGCTGACGAGGCTGTTCGGATCCGGCAGGAAGAGATCCGACCCGATCACGATGTTGCCCCCCGAGCCCGCGTCGGCCTGGGCGACGATGCGGCTGCCGTCGAGGACGACGGCCGCGCCCGCATCGCCTTCGAGCGTGATGTTGCCGCCGCTCTCCCGTCCCGAGGTCACGCTCGTCGAGATCGTCGAGGCCTCGAGATCGACGACGCGGCCGACGCGGAGCGCGATGTTGCCCCCCGCTGCCGCCGCGCTCTCGGTCGAGATCGTCGCGTCGCGCAGTCGCAGACGGCTCCCGATCTCGAGCTCGAGGTTGCCGGCGCTGCCGAGGGCGGTCGGGCCGACCGGGCGCGCGGAGATCTCGGCGCCGTTCGAGAGCGAGAGCCGCGGGGTCGAGAGGCGGATGTCGCCGGCGGGGCCCGTGCTCCCGGGCTGGGAGAGGGTCGTGATGCCGGTGAACTCCTCGGCGTCGGAGCGGCCCTCGAGGCGGATCGCGTCGCGGGCGCGGATCGAGATCCGGCCGCCGGGACCGGCGCCGCGGGTGCTGCTGTCGATGCGCGCGTTGCCGCGCATCTCGAGGCGCGCGACGTCGATCTCGATCCGGCCCGGAGCGCCGCCGGCGAGGCTCGCCGCACTGTTCTGGATCACGATCGTGCCCGAGTCGTCGAGCACGAGCTCGGCCCGGGGCGACACGATCTCGATCGCACCGGGATCGCCCGTCGACTCCGCCGTGCTCGAGAGGCCCGAGCGTTCGTCGGCCGCGTCGAGACCGCGGAACACGATCGACTCGTCGACCTCGAGCCGGATCGTGCCGGCCGCGCCGCGGGTATCGCTGCGTGCCGTGATGCGCGCGCCGTCTTCGAGCCGGACGTTGCGCGCCCGGACCGAGACGTCCCCGGCGTCGCCGTCGGCGTCGTAACGGATGCCGCAGAGGCTCGCGCCGCAGACCAGCAGCGTCACGTCGGTCGTCGCATAGCTCGCGAGCAGCACGTTGGTCACGGTCTGGCCCGGCAGCGGATCGATCGAGACGCCGGTGCCCGCGATGATGCCGCTCTGGCGACCGCCGGGTCGAGCGCGGGCGACGAGGTCGCCGGTCAGGTCGATCGCGAGATCGCCCGCGTCCTCGTCGGTCACGGTGAGCGTGCGCAGGTCCGCGTCGTCGATCGTCAGGTTCCGCGCGGCGATCTCGATCGTGCCCGAGCCCTCGCCCGGCGGGCGCAGCAGCGCATTGAAGGGATCGCTTTCGATGCCGCTCGTCGTGACGCTGAAGTCGTTCGAGATCGTGACGTCGCCCCGCGTCCGCGCGTTCTCGATGCGCAGCGCGCCATCGCCGTTCCCGTCGCCGTCGACGTCCGCGTCGAGGAAGACCTCGCCGCTCGAGGCGAGGCTCGCGAGGTCGAGGTCTCCGCTGCGGACGGAGAGGGTTCCGGGCTCGCCGTCGCTGCGGCCGCCGGTCAGCTCGAGGTCGCCGCCGATCAGGCCGAAGCGGCGATCGAGGCCGTGCTCGATCTGGCTGCCCTGGATGCGGATCGGCGCCGGCGCCTCGAGGAAGCCGAAGCCCGCGACGTCGGCGATCGAGACGCCGGGCCCGGCGCTCGGGTCCGCCTCGAAGATCGCGCCGTCCGCGAAGAGCACGCGGTCGGCGGTCGACGCGATGAAGGTCCCCGAGACGTCGATCTTCGCGTTCTCGCCGAACAGGATGCCGGCGGGATTCACGAAGAAGAGATTCGCGCCGGGGATCTCCGAGCGGATCGTGCCATCGATCGACGAGGCGCCGCCGGTCACGCGCGTGATCAGGTTGTCGATCGAGGCATTGCCCTGGTAGATCGCGCGCTCGCCCGCCGAGAGGTCGAAGCGATCGAAGCTGTGGAAGAGGTTCCGGCCGCCGACGAGCTCGCCGTCGCTCTCGCGGATCCGGTAGTCGATGCCGCCGCCCGGTCCCGTCGTCTGGTCGACGACGCCGGGGCCGCGACTGCCGAGGGATCCATCGCGGACGACCTGCGCCGGGAGCTCAGACGCGGCGAAGAACGCGAGGATCAGGGCGAGGGCGGCGCGAAGCACAGGCGAGCAGCAAGCCACCCGCCGCGAGGCCGAGGGGGAGACCGGGCTCGGGGACCTCGCAGACGTTGCCCGTGAAATCCCCATCGGAGTCCTCCTGCCCGAGGCTGCAGCGCCCGCCCGGCCCGCATTCTTGATCCGACCGACAAACACCGCCGAGGGGAGCCCCGACGATACAGGAGCCTCGGCTCGGCCCGTTCGGCTTGTTCGGACAGTTGTCGCAGTTGTTGCGGATCGCGTCGCCGTCGGAGTCGGGCGGCAGGTTCGCGGGATTGGCGGCGTCGAGGTTGTGGAAGAAGAGCGCCTGTCCCGTGCCGACGGTGCCGGTCTGGGGCGAGTCGATCTGCCAGGTGCAGCAGTCGACGCCGGTATAGCCGGGCGTGCCGGCGTAGGTGTAGGTGTAGGGGAGGAAGTTGCGGAACTCGGGGGCGAGGACCTCGCAGATGCCGCCGATCCCGGTCACGAAGATGTCGTCGCGGTCGAGGTCGTAGATCCAGCGGAAGTCCTCGCCCTCGCTGATGAAGGACACGACGCCCGTCTGGAGCGTGCCGGGCTGCCAGGGCTGGGTCGGCGTGAAGGAGACGAGCATCTCCGGCGGATCGCCCTCGGCGAAGTTCTCGCTGCTCGCGAGCTGGATCGCGGCGGTCGAGGTCAGGAGGATTCCGCCCGGGCCGCGCAGCGTGAAGCCGTCGTCGTCGTTGCCGGTCGTGACCATGTCCTGCACCGCGTCGCGCAGCGCTGGGGTCGAGAGCGTGCGCAAACCGACGCTCGAGATCGTCGCCGAAGCGAGCAGCGGTCCGGAGATGTCGCCGCCCGCGGTCGTCCAGGCGACGTCGGGGCGCGTTCGGTAGAGATAGTCGGCCGCGGGCTGCAAGCCGACCGCACCGTCGAATTCATTCCCGGCGGCGTTGGCGTTGCCTTCGGACCAGGGGCCGAGCACGCTGCCGGCCGTTCGATAGACGGAGAGGTTCCCGCCGCCGCCGAGCAGTCCCGTCACGTCGAGACGCAGGAAGGCGTCGTGGACCTGTGCCACGGGTGGAATGATGCCATCGAAGTCGAAGGCGAGCAGCGAATTGCGGGGGCTGCGGAAATAGAAGACGAACGGTGGCGGCGTGGCCTGGACCTCCGAGCCCGCCCAGAGGAAGCTGCCCGCACCGTTGCTCGCGCTCTGGTTGTCTCCGTAGAGGACCGTGTCCTTCGATGCGGAGACCGAGACCGTGCGCGGATCCGGTGTCGTATCGACCTGCTGCGAGAGCGTGCCGGTCGGGACCTGCGTGACGCCGCGGATCGAGATCGAGACGGTCGCGGGCGCGGGGGCGCCGCCGAAGTTCACGGCGGTGATCCGGATCGTCGCTTGCGCGCCGTCGAACGCGCCCGGGCGCGGATCGCAGCCGAGCAGCCCGACGGACAGCGTCGCGATCCCGGGGCCCGAAGGCGAGAAGAACGAGATGCCGGGCCCGGGACAGGCGCCGGGGCCGAACTCCGTATCGATCCAGTTCCAGGCCTCGATCTCGAGCTGCATCGCGGCGTGCGCCGCGTCGGGCACGACTTCGACGAGCAGGATCGGGCGGGTCGGGAGCGTGCCGAGGTCGACGACGTAGTCGAGTCGGGGGACGGCCGCCGTCAGGACGCCGCTCGTCGTGATCGGGAGCGGATCGGCGGCGCGCGACGGGCCCGCGGAGAGCACAGCCTGAAGGAAGAGCACGGCGATGGCCACGATCGCCGTCCTCGGGAGGCAGGACCGAACGGGTCCGGCTCGCCGGGCCTGGCCCGGCACCGCCGGGCTCGATCGACGGGCTCGAGACGCTGTCGTCGTCCGCGCGTCGTCCAATTGCGCGCTCCCTGGAACATGAGGCCCCGCCCGACCTCGACCGGCCTCAGGATACACGGCGACCGGCGGCCCGTGTGTGAAGTCCTTCATCGAAAGCCACGATCCTGAACGCCCCTTGCCCGTCCACCGGCGGGGCTAGACTGGCCAGCCCGGACGTCCGGCCCTTCTTCGACCGCCGTCGTGCCCGATCCGGCACGCCACCCCGACAGGACCCGCCCCATGCTGACCGTCTACCACCTCGCGACTTCCCGCTCCGACCGCCTGATCTGGCTCCTCGAGGAGCTCGGTCTCGAGTTCACCGTCAAGACCTTCGAGCGCGACCCGAAAACCCAGCGCGCGCCGGAAGAGATGAAGGCCCTGCATCCCCTCGCGAAAGCGCCGATGCTGGGCGACGGCGATCGCATCCTGATCGAGAGCGGCGCGATCTTCGAATACGTCCTCGGCCGCTACGGCGACCAGCCCGGCCGCCCGAGCCTCGCGCCGAAGCCGACCGATCCCGATTGGCCGGACTACCTGCAATGGCTCCATTTCGCCGAGGGCTCGGCGATGCTGCCGATGCTGCTCGACCATTTCGAGAAGGCGGGCCTCTGCGGTCCGGTCGGCTCGTCGCCGATGGCCGCGATGGCGAGAAGCGAGCTCGACCGCCTCTTCAAGGCCCTCGACGGGATTCTCGCGAAGCAGGAGTGGATGGCCGGCCCGCGCTTCACCGCCGCCGACTGCATGATGGGCTGGTACATCGAGATGATCGAGCTGCGCGGCGAGATCGCGCCCTACCCCGCGCTGCAGCGGTATGTCGCGAAGCTGCGCGCGCGCCCGGCCCACCAGCGGGCGATGGCGCGCGCCCGCGGCGGAAGCTGAGCCGCCGCGCCGGGCGAGCGGGCCGCTCCGAGCGGTCCCCTGCCCTTGTCGACGGACGCTCGCGCGGCCGCCGCGACCTTCAGCCGTTGAGACGTGGACCGAAGACTGCACCTCTTCCAAAGAACCGCTTCGCCCGTCGGCTGATCCATCGCTCGATTCACCTAGACCGCATACTTCGCCCGATGCGACGCACAGCGGGCGATCGCCCGCGTCGGAATCCGACCGAAGAAGCACTCCCGGAGCCAGCCCCGGTCCGGCAGGACCCGCTCCGGAAACAACCTCTTCTGAAGAATCTCCCGCGCCGTGAGCGCCTCGTCGATCAGCCCCAACGCCATCGCCGGCGGCCCGAGTCGCCGGTTCTCCGACCGCCCCTTCATGTAGTTGCGCCACACCGCCCACACCGCCAGC
>JBIPOQ010000237.1:0-5919 GCA_044379055.1 Myxococcota bacterium | reverse complement strand
GGCGCACGCATCGAACGAAGAGCGCGAGCTGCCGGGCAAGACCTTCTTCGCGACGCCCGGCTTCGAGGCGCTCCAGACCGGCGACGGTCCGCTGACCCATGGGTTCGAGATCGGGGGGATCGCCGCACGGCGGATGGTGGTCCCGTATCAGTTCTGGATGCTCGATCGGATCGAGCGCGCGATCCGGCCGGCGCTCGCGGATCCGGCCTCGCGCCGAACCCTCGCGGGCTGGCTCGGCCGCTTCCGCGACGGAGAGGCGCTGCTCGACCTCGACCGCTTTCTCGAGGGCTGCCGGATCCGGAAGGAAGGGGCGCGGCTCTACGCGGCGTGAGCCCCGCTCGGCGGAAGCGGCACGAAGCCGAAGGCGTGCGGGGCGCCCGAGCCGGCCGCCGTGACGCGGAGGATCCGGGCGACCGGATCGATTGCGATTCGCTCCGGACCTCGTCCCGCTCCGCCGACGAGGAGCTCGCCCGTCAGCTCGCCGGCCCGCGGGCCGACCGGATCGGGTACACCGGCGCCCGCGTCGGCCGCACCGCTCGACTCGACGCGCCGCTCGCGCCCCCGGAACTCGACCGCGCCCCGGCCCCCCGACGCATCGGCGAGGACGATCGTCTGCTCGCCTTCGGCCGGTCGTTTGCGACACCAGTCGAGGGCGCCGGCGAGATGCTCGAAGCGCGCGAGACAATCCTGGACGAGCAGCAGCGAGGGCGCGTCGATGGCGCGCGGCGGTGCCGTTCCGTTCCCGCCGGACCGACTGCCCGCGGCGGCCGCCGTGCGCTCGCGCGCGCCCGCGCTCGGCAGCGGCGCGATCAGCGCGAGCCCGGCTTCGTTGACGCCCGCGACCGCCGGCACGAGCCAGGCGAGCGTCCGCTCGAGGGAACGGAATCCGACGACCGGCCGGCTCTCGCGCACGATCCAGGCCGCGTCGCCGAGCTCGCCCCCGGCGAGCGCGCCGGCACCGGCCCGCAGCTGGAGCGCGAGCAGGCTGTCGAGCGGGAGATCGGCCGCCTGCGCCAGGCCCTCGAGCCGCTCGGCCTGATGGGCGAAATGCCGGAAGAATTCGCGCCCGGCGCCGCTGCCGCGCAGCGGCCCCGAGACGACCGGCCGCAGGCTCGGCCATCGGGAGCGCCGCGTCGAAAGTCCGGCGCGCGCCACCGCCGCGCGGATGACCTCGCGCAGCGCCTCGCCCTGGGCCTGCCCCATGTCCCGGGGATGGCCCGCACAGACGATCGCGGGCTCGCCGAGGGAGGCTTCGTTCATGTCCGATTGGGCTTCGCTCAGCGGATCGGCTCGCGCTGGATCTGGAGGACCTCGTTCAGGGATCCCATGCGGTAGCCCTCGAGATCGAGCGAGACATAACGGAAGCCGAGCGGCTTCAGGGCCTGCACGATCCGCTTCGCCATCCCGGGATCGAGGGCGAGCGGGAGCTCCGCGGGCTCGATCTCGACCCGGGCGAGCTCGCCGTGATGGCGCAGGCGGACCTGGCGGAAGCCGAGGCCGCGCAGGCGCTCCTCGCCCTCTTCGACCTGGCGCAGACGCTCGACCGTGACCTCGGTGCCGTAGGGCAGGCGCGACGAGAGGCAGGCCGAGGCCGGGAGGTCCGCGGTCGGGAGGCCGGCGGCGCGGGAGAGGTCGCGGATCTCCTGCTTCGAGAGGCCGACCTCGAGGAAGGGGGCGAGGACGTCGTGCTCGCGGGCGGCGCGGTGGCCCGGGCGGAAATCGCTCGTGTCGTCGGTATTGATGCCATAGGCGATGGCGTCGAAGCGGAGCTCTCGCGCCAGGCCGTCGAGGGTCTCGAAGAGCTCGCTCTTGCAGTGGTAACAGCGGTCGGAGGCGTTCGCGCGGTAGGCGGGGCGGTCCATCTCGTGGGTCTCGACGAAGCGGTGGGCCAGGCCGAAATCGGCCACGATCTTCTCGGCGATCACACGATGGCTCTCGGGATACGAGGGCGAGACGGCCGTCACACTCAGGCTGTCCGGCCCGAGCGCCCGATGCGCCGCCCAGGCGAGGTAGCTCGAGTCGACGCCCCCCGAAAAAGCGATCAGGACCCGACCCGCGGACCCGAGACAGGCGAGCAGCGCGTCCTGCTTCGCGGCGAGATCGGGCGCGAGGGCGGAAGAAAGGGGCGTCGCGAACGGGCGCGCTGCATCGGGGGTCAAGCTCACGGGGCGAGGTTACGAATGGGGAGGGACAGGGTCAAGCGAGCAGCGGGACCCGGGCGTATCATCGGCCGCGCGCACGGGGACGGGCTCCTTCGAGCTTCGGGTCGCGATCCCGGGTCGCGATCTCCGGTCCGGGTCTCGAGTCGAAACATGGGGGGGGCATGGGCAAGCTGCGTGTGGGACTGCTGTTCGGGGGGCGCTCGGTCGAGCACGACGTGTCGATCGTCTCGGCGACCTCGATCCTGAACGCCCTCGACCGGACGCGTTACGACGTGTCGCTGATCGGCGTCGATCCCGACGGCCGCTGGCATCTGTCTGCGGGCGCGGCGATCGACGGCCCGAAGGCGCTCTCGGCGGTGCTGCAGGAGACGAGCGTGTTCCTGCCCGCGGTCCCCGGCGAGACGCGACTCCAGCCGAGCGACGACGGGGCGAAGACTTCGGTCCTCGGCGCCGCCGCGCGCCTCGACGTCGTGTTCCCGATCATCCACGGCCGCGGCGGCGAGGACGGCTCGCTGCAGGGACTCCTCGAGCTCGCGGACGTGCCCTACGTCGGCTCCGGCGTCCTCTCGTCGGCGCTGCAGATGGACAAGGACGTCGCGAAGCGATTGCTCGCGGCCGCCGGCCTGCCGGTCACGCCCTGGGTCACGTTCACCGCTTCGGCCCTCGCGCGCCTCGGCCCCCGCGGCGCAGCGGAACGCGCCGAGGCCGAGCTCGGGCTGCCGGCCTTCGCGAAGCCCGCCAACTCCGGCTCCTCGGTCGGCATCTCGAAGGCCTCGACCGTCGCGGAGCTCGCCGCCGCCATCGCCCTCGCCCAGCGCTACGACCGCAAGGTGCTCGTCGAGGCCGCCGTCGACGCCCGGGAGATCGAGGTCGCGGTCCTCGGCAACGACGAGCCGGAGGCCTCGATCTGCGGCGAGATCCGGTCCCACCGCGACTTCTACGACTACGAAGCCAAATACCACGACGACTCGACCGAGCTGATCATCCCCGCCGACATCACGCGCGAGGAGAGCGACTCGCTGCGCGCGATGGCGATCGCCGCCTTCCGCGCCCTCGACGGCGAGGGGCTCGCGCGGGTCGACTTCCTCTTCGATCGCACGACGCGGCGCGCCTACGTCAACGAGCTGAACAGCCTGCCCGGCTTCACGAGCGTCTCGATGTATCCGAAGCTCTGGGAGGCGACGGGCCTGCCCTATCCGAAGCTCCTCGACCGCCTGATCGAGCTCGCCCTCGAGCGCCACGATCGCCGCTCGAAGCTCGAGACCCACGCGCCCGAGAAGTCGTAGGACTGAGACGGGTCCATGCCCGGGCGCGGCCCGTCGTGATGCGACGCGGACTCCCGGGGCGCGACCTCCGCTACGCTGGCCCTCCTCGCAGAGTCGCTCGCCGAGCGCTGCCTTCGGCGCGCCTTGCCGGCCCTGCAATCTTCGCCGATGGAGATCGCCGTGACGCATCCCGGACCGAGGACCGCAGCGATCGCCGAAGGGGCAGGCCTCTCGCTCCGCGGCCTCGACCACGTCGTCGTGCGCGTCGCCGATCTCGAGCGCGCGCTGCGGTTCTACCGCGACGCCCTCGGACTCCCGATCGAGCGACGGATCGAGGCGCTCGGGCTCGTGCAGCTCCGCGCCGGCGGCGCGCTGATCGACCTCGTCCCCGTCGACTCGCCGCTGGGCCGCGCCGGCGGCGGCCCCCCCGATCCGAATGCCCGCAACGTCGATCATTTCGCGCTGACCCTCGCGCGGTTCGACGAGCCCGCCCTCCGCGCCCTCTTCGCCCGCTTCGGGGTCCCGGCGAGCGAGACCGCCGAGCGCTACGGCGCCGAAGGCTACGGCCCTTCGATCTACCTGACCGACCCCGACGGCAACACCGTCGAGCTGAAGGGCCCGGCGACCCGCGGCCTCGAAACGCCCGAGGCGCCGACCCTCGGAGCGCAAGCGCAGACGCCGCGGTCCGCGTCCGACTCTGACCCCGGCCCCGGCCCTGCGCGCGGGCTCGGCCTCGAAGCGACGAAGCGCGCGGTGCTCGAGGCCGCGCAGGAGATGGACCGCTCGGGGCTCGTCGTGGGGACGGCCGGGAACCTCTCTGCTCGGACGCGGGCGGGCCAGGTCGTGCTGACGCCGACCGCGATGCGTTATGCCGAGATGACCCTCGACGATCTCGTCGTCACCGACCTCGATGGCCGCGTCCTCGCCGGATCCCGCCCGCCGACGACCGAGCTCGCGCTCCATCTCGCCTGCCTGCGACGTCATCCCGACATCGCCGCCGTCGCCCACACCCACCCGATCCACGCTTCGATGTTCGCCGTCTGCCAGCAGCCGATCCCCTGCGCGATCGAGGAGCTCGAGCTCTACGTCGGCGGGGACGTCCCCGTCGCGGCCTATCATCGAACGGGCAGCGAGGCTCTCGGTCTCGCCGTCGCCGAGCAGCTCCACGACCGCGCCGCCGCCCTCCTCGCGAACCACGGCCTCGTCGTCGTCGCCTCGACGCCCGCCGAGGCGATCGAGCTGACGAAGCTCGTCGAACGCGCGGCGCAGATCATGGCGGGCGCGGCGCGCCTGGGCAGCCCGAATGCGCTGCCGGAGGCGGATCGAGCGGCATTCCGAGCCGCCTATCGCGCGCGGCGGAGGGGCGACCCGCGCTAGGCGTCGGGCGCTAGCCGAGGGCCTCGCGCAGCGCGCCCTCGAGCGTCGGATGGCGGAACGCGAACCCCGCCGCGAGGAGCTTTGCCGGCACGACCTGCCGACTCCCGAGCAGCTCCCCGGCGAGGACACCGAGCGCCGCGCGCATCGCGAAGGCCGGCGCCGGCAGGACGGCCGGGCGCCCGAGCACGCCGGCGAGCGCCTGCGTCAGCTCGAGATTGCGAACCGCCTCGGGCGCCACCGCATTGACCGCGCCCCGCAGATCGTCGCGCTCGAGCGCGAACAGGGCCGCTTCGACGAGATCGTCGAGATGGATCCAGGGAAAGAACTGGCGGCCATCGCCGAGCCGGCCGCCGAGGCCGAGCGAGAACGGGATCCGCATGAGCGCGAGCGCCCCGCCCTCCCGCGCCAGCACGACGCCGATCCGCAGCGACACGACGCGCACGCCGAGCGCCTCGGCCTGCGCCGCCTCGGCCTCCCAATCCCGGCACAGCTCCGCGAGAAATCCCGTGCCCGGCGCCGCCTGCTCGTCGAGCCGCTCCTCGCCCCGATCCCCGTAGATCCCGACCGCCGAGGCGCAGACGAAGGTCTTCGGTCGCGTGTCCGGCGCCAAGGCCGCCATCCGCTCGACGATCCGCCGGGTCGAGGCGACGCGGCTCTCCCGGATCCGCTCGAGCCGCGCCTTCGTCGGCAGGCCGCCGAAGATCGGCTCGCCGGCGAGGTGGACCACCGCCTCGAGGCCACCGAGCGCCGCCGCCCCGGGATCGACGCCGTCCCAGCTCGCCGGCTCGATCCGGCCTCGCGCAGCGCCCCCCGAGCGCGAGAGCGTCCGCACCCGCGCGAACCGCTCCGCCAGCCGGGGCACGAGCCGTCGCCCGACCAGCCCCGTCGCTCCGCTGATCAGCACCCCGCCTTCACGCACGCTCGCCTCCGATCTCGACAGCCTAAGAAGCCCATGCCGACCTGTCGAGGCGAACGGAGCGAGGGCGGGGCGCGCTTTCGAGGTTGACAGACCTCCTCGTGCGCGATTTCGTCGGGTCCGCCCCGCTTCGGGCCGAACCCAATCAGGAGACTCCCCATGCTCGTCAAGGACAAGACCGTCGTCGTCGTCGGTGTCG
>JBIPOQ010000236.1:0-5949 GCA_044379055.1 Myxococcota bacterium | reverse complement strand
TGTCGCCGCGGGGCATCGAGGTCCACTCGTAGCCGATCAACGCGCTGAAGACGCCGGGGCGGTCGTGCTGGTCGGCAATTCGCGTGATCTCGTCCCAGACGCTGCTCTTGATGGCAGCGTTGTCGAGCAGGGGCTCGTTGGTCACGAGGGATTCGATCAGGTCGAGCATCGCCTGACCGCCGCGCTGGTCTTCGTCGGTGATCGATTCGAAGAGCTTCCGCCCCGCCGGGTCCGCGAGAACGAGCGGATCCTTCGCGCGCAGCCTGGGCAGGACGCCCATGTACTCGGCATGGTCCGAGACGACGAGGAAGTCGAGGGGGCGGTCGAGGCGGACCGGCTGTCCGGTATTCGAGGTCACGACCTCGCCCTTCGCGAAACGATAGGCGTCGCCGGGGCCGAGGCGGGTATTGCCCATCGAGTTCGCGTCCATGCTGTAGGAGGAATGGACGTGGGTGTCGCCCCAGAGGAGCTCCGTCGGGTGGGATTCCGCGACGAAGGGGGAATAGACGGACGAGGAGCCATCGGGTTTCTCATGGGCGGAGCGGGCCGCCGTCGGCGAGAGCGCGAGGGCGAGGGTCGCGAGCCCGACGATGGAAGAGAAGAACGGGGCATGCGGCCGCATCGATCGGGGACCTCCGGCTCGGAACTAGCGTCTCAGATACCGGGCGAGCATAAGAAAGCTCAACGTGGCGAGCCACGGGACGACGCCGACGATCGCGAGGGAGTAGCGCACGGCCTCGTCGCCGTAGGTGCTCTCGAAGCGCACGTTCAGATCGCCGACGAGCACCGGCGCGATGCCCATGCCGACGAAGCTCGAGAACATGCTCCAGCTCGCCGCGCTGACGGCCCGGGCGCTGGGCGGGACGAGGCTCTGGGCCGTCGTCATCGTCGCCGGCGACCAGCCGGGGGCGACCATCGACGCCGCGAACGAGAAGAGGAAGCCGACGGGGATGCCGAGGATCCGCGTCTCGGGCGACGAGAAATAGAAGCCGAGGCTCAGGGGCACGAGCACGAAGCAGGCGAGCGCGGGAAACCAGCCGTACCAGCGGCGATCGCGCTGGGCGAGGCGGTCGGTGAGCCAGCCGCAGCCCCAGGTCCCGAGGATGCCGGGGACGGCCATGATCAGGAGGTAGACGAAGCTCGCCTCGGCGGCGCCCATGTCGTAGACGCGGCGCAGGAAGGTCGGCTCCCAGAGATTGCGGCCCGTCGAGACGACGTTGGCGAAGGTCGCGCCCAGCGTGAGCGCGACGAACGCCGGCATCCGCAGCAGCCCGAGCAACACGCCGCCGAGGGATCGGCCCGTGAAATGATCGGGGCCGGAGGCCTCGGAGACGCTGCGCGGCGGATCGACGACGGTCGCGAGGAAGAGCAGCGCGATCAGCAGGCCCGGGAGGCCGACGCTGATGAGCGTCCAGCGCCACCCGATCGTCTCGCTCGCCCAGCCGCCGTAGAGGATCCCCCCGCCGAGCCCGACGATCGACCCGATGCTCAGGATCGACATCGCCCGCGCCCGCCGCGCCGGGGCCACGTAGTCGATCACGAGCGAATGCGACGCGGGACTGCCGCCGGCTTCCCCGACGCCGACGCCCATCCGGGCGACGACGATCTGCCAGAAGTTCTGCGCCATGCCCGTCACCGCGGTCATCCCGCTCCAGACGAGCAGCGCGATCGAGACCGTCCAGGCGCGGGAATGGCGATCGGCCAGGAAGGCGACGGGAATTCCGGCGAAGAGATAGGTCGCCGAGAACGAGAGCCCCATCACGATGCCCATCTGGCGATCGTCGAGGGCGAGGTCGCGGCGGATATCCTCGACGAGGACGGAGACGATCGTGCGATCGCAGACGTTGAAGGCCGCGACCAGGAACAGCAGGAACAGGACGTACCGGACGTAGCGCTCGCTGGGCGGTCGTCCGTCGTTCGGGTCCACCCTCAGAACTCGACGGGCAGCTTCAGGTGCTTCGCGTAGATCCGGTCGCGGTGCTCGAGGAGCGCGGGATCGAGGGCCGCGGCGATCTCGGGCGGGAGCGCCTCGTAGGACGCGCGCATCGGCTCCGGCATCGGACAGAGGGCCGCGGGCATGGGCTTCAACATGGCGGCGAAGGTCGACCAGTAGACGTCCGCCGCGGAGATCCGGTCGCCGACGAGGTAGAGGCTTCCCTTGCGGGCCTGGGCCGCGAGCTGCTCCGAGAAGAGGCGGAGGATCTGGCGGATGCGAAGGCTCGAGCGGTCGGCGGCCTCGCGGCTGTAGCCGTAGCGCCGGCCGATGACCCGGGCCGTCTCGAGGCCGGGATGGGTCGCCGCCTCCGGCAGTCGCAGCATGCCGTCCATCATCTGGAGGCGACGGTGCCAGCCGAGGCCGTCCTCGCCGCAGATCTCGAAGCAGAGGCCGAATAACAGGGCGCGCTCGTGGGGATCTTCGGGGATCAGGGACGGCGTCGGGGCGAGGCGCTCGGCGAGGAGCAGGATCTCGGCCCAGCCGGTCCGGGCGGGCTCTTCGCCCTGAACCGCCTGCGGCGCGTTGGCGTGGCCGGTCCAGGCGATCAGCGCCGGATTGGATTCGCCCGCGGTCTGGCGGACCGGCAGATACGCGATGCTCTTCAAGTCGAAGATCGACTTCGCGGCCTCGCCCCACGGCCCGGGGACGCCCGCGGTCAGCACGAGACGCAGGCCGGGGCGGGTACGGGCGATTTCGGGCTCCAGGTATTCCATCGTTCGCTCCTCGGCGGATCGGGTCGGGTCGGTTCGCGCGGTCAGCTCGCTCTCGGCCGGGGGCGCTGGCTCGAAAGCTCGCCGTCGGCGATCAGGTCGATCGGGTCACAGTCGAGGCCGCCGGCCAGCAGCAGCACCTGCTCGTACGGGATCCGTTCCGCGCGTTCCTCGATTGCCTGGATCTGATTCGGCGAGAGCGTGCGCTTCAGGCCGGTCGACGCGAGGCTCGCGCTCTCGATCGCGAGGACGAGGTCGCGGGGCGACCAGCCGTGGGCATGGCGCCGGCGGCGCACCGACAGGCCGTCGAGCAGGACGAGATCGGTTCGGCGGGCTTCGGACCGGGCGCGGGCGGGCAAGCTCTCTCCTGATCGGGGCGGTCCCGGAAGGCCGGGCCAGTGTAGACTAGTCGCGTGGCTCCGCAGGCTTCCCTCGAGATCTTCGAACGCGCCGCGACGGCGCGCGGTCGCATCCTCCGCATCGAGGCCGACCGCGCCGAGGCGCTCCCGCGCATCCTGGCGCTGACCTTCGACATCGGTCGCATCCTGCTGCGGGCCGAGGCCGGGGAGGTCCGGGCCGAAGCGGTGCCGGAGCGGTCGGCGCTGCCGCCCGCGCTCGTGCCGCTCGACGAGGAGGAGCCCTGGTGGCGCGTCCTCGGTCAGCCGATCACCGCGGCCTGGCCGGTGGGCGGCGGGGAGACCGGGCCCGTGGCGACGGCGGTGGCCCTGCGCGCGCTGAAGCTGCGGTTTCGCGAGCCGGATCAGAATCCGCGGATCGTCGCCGTCGCTGCGGCCGGTCCGGCGCTGCGCGTCACGCTCGAGGGCAACTGACGGAGCGGGGCTCCGGGAGGTCGAGGAACCATGGTCAAGGATTGCAAGGTCGAGAAGAGCGATACGGAGTGGCGCGAGCAGCTGTCGGAGCAGGAGTTCCAGGTCACGCGCTGCTCCGCGACGGAGCGCGCGTTCACGGGCCGCTACTGGAACGAGAAGGCGGCGGGGACCTACCACTGCGTCTGCTGCGGCGCGCCGCTCTTCCGCTCGGAGGCGAAGTACGACTCGGGCACCGGCTGGCCCTCGTTCTTCGCCCCGATCGAGGAGGGCGCCGTCGCCGAGAAGAAGGACGTGAGCCACGGCATGGTGCGCATCGAGTCGGTCTGCGCCCGCTGCGATGCGCACCTCGGCCACGTCTTCCCCGACGGCCCGAAGCCCACAGGCCTGCGCTACTGCATGAACTCCGCCTCCCTCCGGCTCGAAAAAGACGAGCCCTGAGATGTCCGAGACCGCCCTCGAGGCGCTTCGCGTCCACGCGCGACCGGGGGCCATCTTCGTGCCCGAGGGCTCGCCCCCGCCCCGGATCTTCTACGTCGAATACGACGCGGACGTCCTCGAGGAGGGCGAGGTCGAGAGCCCGGAGGAGCTCCGTTGTTATGCCGAGACGGAGCGTCCGACCTGGATCGACATCCAGGGCTTCGGCGACGAGTCCTGCCTCCGCGAGATCGGCAAGATCTTCGGGATCCACGCCCTCGCCCTCGCCGACGCCGTCAACGTCCCGCAGCGCGCGAAGGCGCAGCGCTATCCCGATCATCTCCTGATCATCATCCACGCGCCCCACGAATCCTTCGACGAAAACGAGCGACTGCCGCAGGTCGCGATCCTGCTCGCCCGCGACTACGTCGTGACCTTCCAGGAGCGCCAGTTCGGCTTCTTCGATGCGGTGCGCGAGCGGATCCGCAACCCGCACGGGCTGCTCCGGCGCTCGGGCCCCGCCTACCTGACCTACGCGCTCGTCGACGCGCTGATCGATCAGTACTACCCGCTGATGGCGGAGATCGGCGCGGAGCTCGACGAGATCGAGGAGGACATCTTCGAGCGCGCCTCGCCCGAGCTCGTCGCGCGGCTCCACGCCCTGCAGCGCCGGACGACCCAGCTCCTGCGCGTCCACCGCCCGCAGGTCGACGCGGTCCACCAGCTCGTCCGCCACGACTCGCCGCTCGTCCCCGACCCGATCCGGATCTACTTCGGCGACGTCGAGGACCACGCCCGCCAGATCCTCGGCAGCCTCGACGCGGCCCGCGACTCGGCGACGGACGCCATGAGCGCCATCCTCGCGATCCTCGGGCATCGTCAGAACGAGGTCATGAAGGTCCTGACCCTGGTCGGGACGATCTTCATCCCGCTCACCTTCGTCGTGGGCATCTACGGGATGAACTTCGACTACATGCCCGAGCTCCGGCACCGATACGGCTACCCGGTGGTGATGGGCGCGATGCTGGTGGTCGCGCTGGTGATGGTCGCCTGGTTCCGGGCCAGGGGGTGGCTCGGAGGGTCCTCGGACCGCTAGGAATCGGCCTCGACGGGCAGAGGGACCCGAAGAACGGCCCGATAGCGCTGGCGCGACCGCGCCCGAACGGGAATTCTCTGGGGTGACCCGACCGAAGACGCTTCCCTTTGAGAGACGACGAGAGATGGCGAAGATCGAACCCAAGAAGCCCGCAGCCAAGAAGCCCGAGACCGGCAAGGAGCCGGGCAAGGAGCCGAGCAAGAAGAAGCTCGGGGCCGCCTGGATCCGGGACACCGAATCGACGATCGAGGAGCTGCGTCACACGCGCGCGGAGATCCGCCGTCGGATCCGCGAGCAGGACGACGACCTCGACCAGGAGGCAGAGCTCCTCTGGGAAGAGCAGGAAGAGCGCTGGCTGCGGCTGGAGGTCGATCTGAACAAGATCGCCGTCCAGACCGGGGATGAAGTGGCGCCGAGCCTCGCCGCCGAGGTCGAGTCGCTCATGAACGAGCTCGAGGACAGCTACGAAGAGCTCGACGCGCTCGTCGATTGAGGCTCCTCCGCTCGCCGGCTTGACGCCGGGCGATCGGCGCTGACCTGTCTCTCGGCGAGCGACGGACGGGCAGCCATCGGCGGCACGGCCGGCGAGGACCGGGAGCAGCCGTTCGATGAATCCGTATCAAGTACTGGGGGTCGCGCCCGAGGCGACGGCCGACGAGATCAAGAAGGTCTACCGCCGGCTCGCACGCGAGACCCACCCCGACCTGAATCCCGGCGACGCCAAGGCCGAAGCCCGCTTCAAGCAGATCTCGGCGGCCTACGACGTCCTCTCGGATCCCGAGAAGCGCAAGCAATTCGACGAGTTCGGCGAGATCGCCCTGGAGGCCGGCTTCGACGCCGAGCGGGCGCGGGCCGCCCGCGACCGGTTCTCCTCGCGCTTCGGTGCGCCCGATTCCGACGCGT
>JBIPOQ010000235.1:0-5957 GCA_044379055.1 Myxococcota bacterium | reverse complement strand
AGCCGTCGGGGTCGGCCTCGAAGAACATCGCGATCGCGAGCAGCACCGGCGCGTCGATCGGGCCCACGACCGCCTCGAGCGTGTCGGGATCGCGCAGCTCGGCGTAGTCGACGCGGCCCTGGCTCGCCTGCGCGAGGGTCTTGCGCACCGCCTCGACGAGGACCGCCGGATCGCGCTCGCCCGCCGCGAGCATCCGCTCGGCGCTCTCGAGGCTCCGGGGGATGCAGAGTGCCTGCCGCCGCGCCTCGCACCCGAGCCGGACGTTGCGGCTCGAGAGCGCGAGCCCGTCCGCCTCGCGCACCGTCTCGGCGCCGACGATCCGGATCCCGAAGCCCAGATCCGTCGTCATGCGGCGGATCACCGCGAGCTGCTGCCAGTCCTTCTCGCCGAACACCGCGACGTCGGGCCGCGCGGCGAGGAAGAGCTTCGCGACGACGGTCGTGACGCCACGGAAATGGCCCGGACGACTCGCGCCGCAGAGCGGCTCCGTCAGCGCCTCGACGTCCACCCACGTCGCGGCGCCTTCCGGATACATCTCGCCCGCCGACGGCGCGAAGACGACGTCGACGCCCGCGGCGCGGCAGGCCGCGAGATCGCTCTCGAGGGTGCGCGGATAGCCGTCGAAGTCCCGGCGGTCGTTGAACTGGGTCGGGTTCACGAAGATCGAGACGACGACGCGTTCGGCGTGCTGGCGGGCGATCCCGACGAGCGCGACGTGGCCGCGATGGAGCGCGCCCATCGTCGGGACGAGCGCGACCCGCCGTCCGGCTCTTCGCTCGGCGTCGGACCAGGCCTGCAGCTCGGTCTTCTTCGTGAGGACGTGCATCGTTTCGACTCGCGCTCGCGCGGGGCGGGGACGTCGACCGCCTAGCGGTAGACGTGCGCCTCGGCCGGGAACTTGCGGTTCACGACTTCATCGATGTACGCCCGCGCCGCCTTCGAGGTCTCGGCGCCGAGGCTCGCGTACTGCTTGACGAACGAGGGCGTCGCGTCGTTGAGCCCGAGCAGGTCGTGCATGACGAGGACCTGCGCGTCGCAGTGGACGCCGGCGCCGATGCCGATGGTCGGGATCGTAAGGCGTTCGGTGATCTCGCGGCCGAGATCCTGAGGGATGCCCTCGAGCACGACGGAGAAGGCGCCGGCCGCCTCGACGGCGAGCGCATCCTCGATCACGCGCGCGCGCCCCTCGTCGCTTCGACCCTGGACGCGGTAGCCGCCCATCGGATGGACCGACTGCGGCGTCAGTCCGACGTGACCCATCACGGGGACCTGCGCGGCGACGATCCGACGGATCGAGTCCGCGATGTCGAGGCCGCCCTCGAGCTTGACCGCCTGGGCACCGCCGTCCTTCACGAGCCGGATCGCACTGCGCACCGCGTCCTCGGGCCCGACCTGGTAGGAGCCGAACGGCATGTCGGCGACCACCATCGCGCGGCGCACGCCGCGGACGACGAGGCGCGTGTGGTAGACGACGTCGTCGAGGGTGACGGGGAGCGTCGTGTCGTGGCCCTGGACGACGTTGCCGAGGGAGTCGCCGACGAGCAGCACGTCGACGCCGGCCTCGTCGAACAGGCGCGCGAAGGTGAAGTCGTAGGCGGTCAGGACGGTGAACGGGATGCCCTTGCGCTTGCGGCTGGCCAGCGAGCGGAGGGTGACGCGATGTTCGCGAGACGCGGAGGCAGTAGTCACGGTCGACATGGGGGGATGTCTCCTGTGGCGCTTGCGTGCCCGGGCGCATGTGTCGTCTGGAATCGAGATCGCTCTCGGAGCTCGTCCGCGTCGCGGCGGCGGGTCGGCCGGCGGCGAGTCGGGAGACCGACTCCACCATCCGTTCGAAGCCTCCCCTCGGCGTCTCCCGGGCGATCCCTCTCGGGTCGGCCGCCCCGCACGAGGCGCATGGCAGACCGACGATCGGGGCGTCCGGATTTCGGGAGGAGGAAGCTTGCGTCGTGCCTACCCGTCTACCCGATTCTCGTGCACGTCTCAGTCCCGGACTCCGGGATCCAAGCGTCTGGCGGGAAGACTCTGAGGAACGCTCTGCGTATTCCGGACCGGAGCCCGGTCGGTTTTCAGATGGAGCCCGCAACCTGCGGTGCCCCTCGAACGGCGTTGATTCTAGGTTCAACGATTTCGAGGGTCAACGGCTTTTTTGAGCCGCCTCCGCCGAGGCCGTGATGAAGTCGCGCAGCGCGGGGGCAACGAAGCAGCCGTCGAGGAAGTCGACGCGGTAGCGGCCGAGGGCCTGCGCGAGGGCTGCCGCCTGATGGGCCGGCGGATCGTCGGGGACGATCAGGACCCAGACCCGACTCCCGACCCGACCGACCGAGCTCTGCCGCGGGGCGCCCTCCTCGGCGGCGGCACGGCTCGAGAGGATGCGGACCTCGAGCTCCGCCCGCGACGCGAGCTCGAGGAGCGCCGCGACGCGATCCTCCTCGCGCATGCCCCGCTCAGTCATCCCGGAGCTCGCTCTCGCCCGACTCGCGGTCGGGCGAATCGGCGTCCGCTGCGGGCGCGACGACCTCGAAGGCCCGGGCGAGAGCGAGCCAGGCTTCGGGCTCGATGCGCTCGGGCCGCAGCCGCGGGTCGATGCCCGCCGAGCGCAGGACCGACTCGAGGGCGTCGCGCTGCGACTCCTTCGCGAGGCTCGCGAAGCGACGTTCGGCGAGGCGCGCGAGGCCGTTGGTCACGACCTTGCGCCGCTGACCGAAGGCCGCGCGCGCCAGCTGCTCGACGCGGCCGAGATCCCCCGCCGCGAGCGGACCCGACTGCCGCGGCCAGACGCGCACGAAGCTCGACTCGACCTTCGGCCGGGGAAAGAACCGCTCGGGCCCGAGGCTCGCGATCGTCTCGACGTCGGCCGCCAGCCGGTGCAGGACGGCGAGCGAGCCGTAGTCCCGCTCGCCGGTCGCGGCCATCATGCGGGCCGCGACCTCGCTCTGGATCATCACCGACCAGTCCGCGAGCCCCGCGCGATGCTCGAGGAAGACGCGCAGCAAAGGCGTCGCGACCGAGTACGGCAGGTTCGCGATCACGCGCACCGGCCGCCCCGCCTCCGCGATCCAGGCCGCCCAGTCGATCCGGCGCGCATCGCCGTGGACGAGCTCGACGTTCGCAGGCAGGAGCTGCTCCGCCTCGAGCACGCGCACGAGCCCGGAGTCGATCTCGACCGTACGCACCCGCGCGACGCGCGCCGCGAGCGCGCGGGTGAGCACGCCGAGCCCCGTGCCGACCTCGATCACGAGATCGTCCGGCGCTGCGCCCGCGCGGCGCGCGAGCTCGTCCGCGAAATCCGCATCCACGAGGAAGTTCTGGCCGAGATCCCGCGAGAGATGCAGCCCGTGCGTCGCGAGGAGCTCGCGCAGGCGGGTCGCGTTCACGCGCGGATCCCGTCGCGCGGCGCGGCGCTCTCCGGCCCGGAAGCCGGCCCGGCGACACGCCAGGGTGTCTCGCCGATCGGCACGCGGGAGAAGGCCTCGAGCCGCAGATCGTCGCGCACCCCGCGCATCAGGAGCCGGGTCCCCGCCGCGGCGATCATGACCGCGTTGTCCGTGCAGAGCGACATCGGCGGGAAGATCGCCCGGCGGCCGTCGTGGAGGGCGGCGGCCTGCATCTCCCGGCGGAGCCGGCCGTTCGCGGCGACCCCGCCGACGACGGCGATCCGCAGGATGCCCTCCCGCCGGGCGGCGGCGAGGGTGCGCTCGACGAGGCTCGCGACGACGACCGACTCGAAGGCGGCGGCGAGATCCGCCTTTGCCGCGGGCGACAGCGCCGCGAGACCGCCCTGGCGTTCGATCGTGAGCGCGACCGCCGTCTTGAGGCCGCTGTAGGAGAAGTCGAGACCCGCGCGTCCGCGCATCGGCCGCGGCAGGTCGACGGCCGACGGATCGCCCTGCTCTGCGAGCTTCGAGATCGCCGGACCGCCGGGGAAGCCCAGGCCGAGCAGCTTCGCGACCTTGTCGAAGGCCTCGCCCGCAGCGTCGTCGCGGGTCTCGCCGAGCGGGACGGGCGCGCCGGTCTCGCCGACGCGGTAGAGCGCCGTGTGGCCCCCGGAGACGACGAGTCCGATGTAGGGCGGCTCGAGGAGCTCGGCCGACGCGGCGGCCTCGCTCGGGGCATTCGCGGGGGGCTGGGTCGCGAGCTCGGCGGCGATGAGATGGCCGACGAGGTGGTGGACCCCGACGAAGGGCAGGCCCTGGGCATAGGCGAAGGCCTTGGCGAAGGAGAGCCCGACGAGCAGAGAGCCGATCAGACCGGGCCCGGCGGTCACCGCGACGCCGTCGAGATCCCCGGCGGCGAGGCCCGCCTGGGCGAGGGCCGCCTCGACGACCCCGGAAACGGCGCGGACGTGGTCCCGGCTCGCGAGCTCGGGCACGACGCCGCCGTAGGGCGCGTGGACCTCGAACTGACCGTGGACGCTGCTCGAGAGGATCTCGAAGCCGCCGCGCACGACGGCCGCCGCCATCTCGTCGCACGAGCTTTCGATCCCGAGCACGATGGGCGATTCGGACAGGGACACACGCGACCCTTCGGCCTCGCTCGCCGCGAACGGGTCAGGCGTTGCGGCGCTCGAGGGCTTCCTGCTCGGCCTTGCAATCGATGCAGAGCTCGGCGACCGGTCGGGCCTCGATCCGCTTCAGCGAGATCTCCTCGCCGCAGGCCTCGCACTCGCCGTACACGCCCTCCTCGATCTTCCGCAGCGCCTGCTGGATCTTGTTGATGAGACCGCGCTCGCGCTCGCGCAGCCGACCCTGGAAGGCGAGGTTCATCTCCGAGGACGCCGCATCGATCTCGTCGGGGAAATCGTCGGGGTCGAGATGGATCTCGCCCGTGATGGTCTTCTGGGCATTGCCCAGGAGCTCGTCGCGCTGGGCCTCGAGGATCTTCTTGAACCGCAACATGTCACGCTTCTTCAACGCTTTGCTCCGTCGGCGCGGGGGGCTGAGCCGCCCGCTGCCTTGAATCGCCCTGGCCTCTCAGGAGGCGCCGCTGGCCGAACCGATCGTCTCGAGCTGTCGCTTCGCCTCGGCGGCCCGCGGCGAGTCCGGATACTCCTTCTGGACCCGCTTGAACACCGTTCGCGCCGCCTCATGGAACTTGGGTCCCAGCTTCAGCAGGCTCTCGCCCTGGCGGTACAACGCATCGGGGGCCTTCGGGCTGTCCGGATAGACGTTGACCACGGCGTTGAAGCGCACGACCGCCCGCTTGTACTCCTTGTCGCTGTAGGTGCAGTCGGCGAGCCAGTAGGCCGCGTCGTCCGCATAGCTCGACGAGGGGTAGACCTGGAGGAAGCCCGTGAACTGGTCGATGCAGCCCTTGAAGTCGTCGGTCCGCCAGGTGTCGAGGGCCTTCTGATAGGTCGCGAGCTCCTGGTCGGGAGAGCCTCCGGCCTGACCGCTGCTCGTCGCGCCGGGCTCGATCGCCGCGCCCGGATCCGCCGCCGCGCTGCCGGCGCTCGACGAGTCCCCGCCGCTGCCGGCGTCCGCGCCGTAGCCCGCTGCCGCCGCACCGCCGCCCCCGAGCGAACTCTGCGCCACCGCCGTCCGCGTCTTGCGGACCTCGGCGAGGGCGTCGGCCGCCTCCTTGCGCGCGAGCTCGAGCTCGCCCTGGAGGTCGCGGATCTCCTGGCGCAGGACGTCCATGTCGGAGGAGATCTGCGCGATGCGCGGGAAGGGATCGGCGCCCGTCCGACCGCTGCGCTTGAGGGCCGCGACGTCCTCTTCCAGTCGCAGGTAATCGCCCTGGGTCACACAGCCGACCCCGGGCAGGATCAACGCGAGCCCCAGCACCGCGAGCGCGCCCCGGATTCGGGAACGGCGCCCGCCGGCCTGCTCGGCCGGGGCGATCGGAGACGGGCACGCAGCAGCGTCGGTCACCCAGCAATCCTCGGACATCGGCAAAGACCTCCGGTTCGAGACCGAGCTCGACCTGGCCGTTTGGGGCCGCGCAGTCTAGCAGGG
>JBIPOQ010000234.1:0-5962 GCA_044379055.1 Myxococcota bacterium | reverse complement strand
CGGCGATCGGGCTGTCTGCCACGGGCGAGGGCGTGGGGATCGAAGGCGCGCAGATTAGCCCAGGCCCCGCTCGGAGCCTGTCACCGCGCCGGAAACGAAGCGGATCCGACCGTCGCGCTCCTCGACGATCCGGCCGGCGAGCTCGAGCTCGAGGAGCACCGTCGCGAGCAGACCGGAATCACGGCCCGCCGCCTGGAAGAGCCCGTCGCGCGTGCAGGGACCGCCCGCGAGGATCGAGAGGACGCGCGCCGCGACGGGCCCTTGGACCTCGAGCTCGGCGGCGGCGCGCGCCTCGGGCCGGGCACGGGCGTTGGCGGGATCGACCCCGAGGTCCTCGAGCACGTCGCGTGCCGACTGGATGGCCCGGGCCCCCTCGCGCAGCAGCTGGTTCGTCCCTTCGGCGTAGGGGCCGTCGACCGAGCCCGGGACGACGAAGACCTCGCGGCCCTGCGCGAGGGCATGTCGCACGGTGATGAGCGACCCGCTCCGCTGACGCGCCTCGACCACGATCACGCCGCAGGAGAGCCCGCTGATGATCCGATTGCGGAGCGGGAAGTTCAGGGGCCGCGGCAACGCGCCGAGCGGCAGCTCGCTCACGACCGCGCCCGAGACGACCATCTCCTCGGCGAGGCGGCGATGCTCCGGGGGATAGACCTGGTCGATGCCACACGCGAGCACGCCGATCGTCCGGCCGCCGGCCTCGAGCGCGCCCCGGTGGGCCTCACCGTCGATGCCCCTCGCCAGCCCCGAGACGATCGTGAATCCCGCGGCAGCGAGGTCGTGGCCGAGGCGGCGGGCGATCGCCCGCGCGGAACGCGTCGCCGCCCGGGCCCCGACGATGGCGATGGCCGGGGACGCCAGGACCTCCGCTCGCCCCCGGACAGAGAGGACGAGCGGCGCGTCCTCGAGCGCGCGAAGGGGCTCGGGGTAGTCCGGGTGGATCAGCGGAACGACGCGCACCCCGAGCCCCGCGAGTCGCGCCCGGCGCGCCTCACGCTCGGCCTCACGCCGCGAACGGGCCTCCGCGGACGGAGCGAAGAGCGGCGCGGCTTCGAGCCGCTGCAGCAGCGCTTCGAGCCCGATCCCCGCGCGCAGATGCGGCGCGATCGTCTCGGGCTCCCAGGCGTGGACGGTCTGGAGCTCGAGCCAGTCGCTGGCGTCTTCCGGGGCGAGTCCTGCCAGGCGGTCGGAAGGCCCTCCCCCCTGCGATTGCGGGTGATCCTGCGGAGTCGACGTGATCGGCCTCGGACGGAGCCTCGGGGTTCCGGGATGGAATCGCGTCCGGAAGAGCGACGCCCGAAGCGACCGCGGGTTCACGCCGCGCGACCCGCGGGCCACGTACCCGGCGCGGGCGAGGCGCCCGAAGCAGGACGGGCCCACGAGTTGCCTCGTGAGCCCGTCCGGATCCTTCGCGGCGCTCGATGACGCCGCTGCGTGTCAGCGCGCCGCCAGACTCGCGCTCCGCGGTCGCACCGTGTCGCCGACCGCGAGCTCGCGCCCGGAGCTCAGCACGAAGGCGACCGCCGTCTGCGGCTCGACCTTCACGACGACCAGCGTCGCGACCCGGTGGTCCGGCGTCTGGACGTCGACGTCGCGCGGGACGTCGTTGTGGATCTCGCCGCGCTCGAAGACCTCGAGCTCGCTACCGACCTCGAGACCATCGAGCTCGCCGCGATTCAGGTAGACGTAGCCGCCATCGGCCACCACGGTCTTGAAGCTCGGCAGATAGACGATCTGGCCTTCTGCGGCCTCCGGCGTGTGCATCACGGTGACGTGACGCGGAACGTCCGCCAGCGGCATGATGCGCGCGCCGCGCCGGATCTCGGCATAGCTCGTACGGATCTCGCCGATCGAGGTATCGCCGGTCAGCGCGCGGACCTCGACCCAGCCGAGCACGTCGACGTGGTGGCCGATGATCCGACTGGAGACCGGGTCGCGCACCTCTTCGACGACCTCGAAGATCGTGAACCGGTCGCCGACCTGGGTATCACCTTCGCCGAAGCCGAGGTAGACGGAATCGCCTTCGACGAGGAACGTCCGCTCGCTCGGGCTGTCGACGAGGCTCGAAGCGCCGTCGAGCTGCTCGGCCGTCACGAAGCCCACCGCCGCGCGGGTGCTCACCGTGATCTGCCGACCGGCCGGCGTCGCGTCGGGTGCCGCCGCGAGCATGGGCTCCTCGGGCAGGATCTCGGCTTCGGGCGCTTCGAACGTCTCGGCAGGCGCCTCGGCCATGTCGGGCTCGGGGGCCGCCGGCTCCTCGAGCAGTCGCTCGAGGAAGGCATCGGCCTCGTCGTCGGAGACGACGCGCATCTCGTTGGCGGTGATCCAGATGCGATCGCCCGGGCTGATCCGGTGCGGGTTCGCGATGCCGCGGTTGTCGGTCCAGACCGACGGCCAGACCCAGGGCGTGCCCAGGTAGGCGCCGGAGATGTCCCAGAGCGTGTCGCCGCGGGACACGGTGTGCAGTCGGCCGACCCGGCCCTGCTCGTCGACGCCCTGCGGACCGAGCACGATCGAGCGCGGCGCCTTCGCCGACGCGGTCGTCGCGACCTCGGTCGGGGCCGGGGCCGGGACCGGTGCGGCCGACGCCGCGGAGACCGGCGCTTCGGAGCCCGGCGCCGGAGTCGGCTGGGGGTCTGCCGCGATCGATGCCGAGGACGTGACCAGCGCGAGGGCAGCGGTCAGGAAATGGGTGCGCCTCATGAGTTCCTCCGTGGACCGGGTCCGCGCTCGGGCGGCCGACCGATGGCAGGCGCGTTCGTCCGTCCGCGAACGCACGCTCCCCGCCGGCGAACCTATCGGTGCGCCTCCGCGAACTCTTGACGCCTGCGCTCGAAACGCGAAGGGGCCAACCCGCGGGGGTTGGCCCCTTCCAGGACCACGCGAACCGGGCCTCGATCAGCCCTTGGCGCCCAGGCGCTCGATCCGCTTCCGGGCGTCGACGGACCAGCTCGGCTCGTCCACCGTGGCCCCCTGCTTCTTCGCCGCAGCGACGAAGCGCTCGCCCATCTCGACCGTCTTGCGGCTCTCGGCCACCGCCTTCTCGGCCTCCTCGTTGCGCTCGTAGGCCTCCGCGAGGTGGTTGCGCACGATGCCCTGGATCTCGAAGGCGTCCTCGGGAAAGCGCGCCCGGGCCTCTTCGAGGTAGCCGATCGCCGCCGAGGGGACCCCGCGCTTCAGCATGACCCAGCCGAGCGTATCGGACGCATTGCCGTCGTCGGGCAGCTGCTCCTTCGCCTGCTGCGCCAGCTCGAGGGCGCGGTCGAGATCTCCGCCCGTCTCCGCGATCAGATAGGCGAGATTGTTCTTCGCCATCGCGAGGTCGTTGTTCAGCGAGATCGCCTTCTCGTAGGCCGTGATCGCATCCGCGCGCCGATCGTTCTGCTCGTAGACCGTCGCGAGGCGGTACTGGAGATCGGCAGACTCGGGAACCGAGGCCGCCGCCCGCTCCAGGATCTCGATCATCTCGGCCCGCTTGCCCTCGCGCATCGCGACGTCGGCGAGCGTCAGCTGCGCCGTCACGTTGCGCGCATCGAGCTCGATCGCGCGCTCGAGGAATTTACGCCCGGACGCCGCATCGCCGCTGAGCAGCGCCGCCTCGCCCTGGAGCTCGGCGAGGGGGCTGTCCTTCGGATTCGCCTCGACCGCCTTCGCGATCCGGGCCACCGAATCGGCGAGCTTGCCCTTCTCGCGATCGAGCGCGAGCAACGAGCGAAGGACCTGGGCATTCCCGGGCGCCATCTCGTCGGCCTTCAGCAGTCGGGCGGTTCCCTCCTCGATGCGACCGAAGGCGATGTCGAGCCGACCGAGCGCGAACAGCGCGGCCGCGTCGCGCTTCTCCTCCGGGATCTTCTCGACTTCCTTGTAGGCTTCCTCGCCCCGACCGACCCGGATCAGGCTCTGGCCGACCACGATCCGGACTTCGCTGTCGTCCGGCCTCTCCGTCAGATAGGCGCGCCCCTGCTCGATCGCGAACTCGTGCTCCCCGAGCTGCGCATGGACCTTGGCGAGGAGCTTGCGCGCATCGAGCTGCTGGGGATCGAGCTCCACCGCGCGCGAGAGCTCGGCGCGGGCCCGCGCGTATTCGCCTGCGGCGGTCAGCGTGGAGCCGAGGACGTAGCGGGCCTGCGCCCACTCCGGCCGCGCCTGCAGCACGGTCTCGAGCGAGGCCTTGGCGCCCGGGATGTCGCCCTCGGTCAGCGCGATCTTCGCCTTCACGAAATGGGCCTCGGCGCTGTCGGGCTCCTTCTCGAGGATCCCCTCGACGATCGCCCGGCCCTCGTCCATCGCCTCGGTGTTCTTGTCCTTGAAGCCGATGTCGACGAGCAGCTCCGCCTCGCGCAGCTTCGCGCCGCGATTCTCGGGATCGATCTCGACGCCCTTGCGCGCGGCCGCGAGCGCTCCGGCGAGATCCCCCTTCTGGCTGAGATAGAGGGAGAGGACGAGCTGCGCCGCGAGGCTGTCGGGCGCATCTTCGGTCGCGCGCTGGATCAGCGCGGCCTCTTCCTCGGTGTGTCCTTCGATGCGATGCAGCCGCGCCATCTGATAGATCAGCTCGATCTTCGACTGGCTGAACTTCACGCCTTCCTCGAGCACCTCGATCGCCTTGTCGAAGCGGCCGCGGGTGTAGTGGAAGCCGGAGAGGAGCAGATAGGAGGTGTGGACGGCCTCCTCCCGCAGGAAGTTCGGGATGAGCGAGGTCGTCCCGGCCTTCTCCTTGGGGCCGCGCTTGACCTCTTCGACGGGCGCCTTCTGGGCCAGCTCGACCGCCTTCTCGAGCAGGGGAAGCGCCTCGGCGTCCCGCTCCGTCGATCGAGCGACCAGCCGCGCGAGGGTCGAATAGGCGATGTAGCTCTCTTCGACGGCGATCAGATCGCGCAGGGCCTTCTCCGCCTCGTCGAGGCGACCGCGGCGCTCGAGGAATCCCGCGTAGAGGAAGCGATAGGCCGCTCCGGAGGGATCGGCATCGACGGCCGCCTTGAAGTCGGCCTCCGAGCCCTCGAGATCCTCCTTGGCCTCGCGCGCCTGGGCGCGCAGGATCAGGGCCGCGGCGTTCGCCGCGTCGATCGCGAGCACCGCCTCGGCCTGCTCGAGGGCGAGATCGTGCTCCCCGATCGCGGAGGAGATGGTCCCGTAGCGCAGGCGCGCCTCGACGTTCTGCGGATCGAGCCGGACGGTCTCCGACATCTCCCAGTAGGCTTCGCGCGGCTTGTCGGTCTCGAGATAGGCGAGCGACAAGGCCTCGTGAGCAGCCGCGTTCTCCGGCTCGATCTGGAGGACGTTCTTGAACTCGATGACCGCTTCTTCGTGCTTGCCCTCGGCGACGTAGCTCTCGCCGTTCTCCATGAACTTCGCGACGCGATCCGCGTCGTCGGCACAGCCGAGGAAGGCGGCCGACAGCGCGACGAGGGCGCAACCGAGAACGGTGTCGAGCAGGTTTCGAACGCGAGGAAGCTGTCCAGAAGAGTTCACGACTCGTCCTTTGCCGGCTGTCCGGCCTGGCCCGGTAGGGACCGGGAGATGCTGATCCCGAGGGAAAAAGATCGGGCGCAAGCTTGCGACATCGCCCCGAAGCCCGCCACACGACGGGGCCACCGGGCGATGGACGCAGCCCGTCCATCTTCGGCATCTCGACTCGCTCGAAGGATCGGAAATCCCGCCTCAGCGATCGGCGGGAATCACGTAACGCTTGCCTTCCTGCAGCAGCCAGCCCGATTCCTTCAGCTGCTTGATCGCCCGGGTCACCGTCTCCCGGGACGTCCCCACCATGTCGGCGATCTGCTGGTGGGTGAGCGGCGGCGTCATGAGGCGCGCAGGACCCGCTTCCGCGGGGCGTGCGATCCGCTCGAACAGATTTCGGGTCCGTTCCTCGACGCCCTGGAACGAGAGGGAGCGAGCCTGTTCGTTCGTCTCTCTCAGTCGATTCGCGAGCTCCTCGATCACGGCCAGGGCCAGATCGGGG
>JBIPOQ010000233.1:0-5986 GCA_044379055.1 Myxococcota bacterium | reverse complement strand
ACGTGTTTGTCGTAGGGGACCTCGAAATCGACGTCGCGGCCGATCCGGCGACCGACCTCGGCGCGGACGAGCTGGCCGGGGAAGGGAGGCATCGTGCGATTCAGGACGACGCGCGTCCGGTCGGCGGGGATCTCGATCTGGTCGAGCATCTCGCGCAGCCGGGCCGCCCCGATCACGTCGGGGACGGTGCCCTGGTTGACGAGGTAGATCCGGTCGGCGAGATCGAAGACGACGAGCATGACGGCGTCGACGATGGGCAGCGTATCGACGATGACGAAGCGGAACGTCCGGCGCGCGAGCGCGATCAGCTGGGCGATCGCCTGATCGTCGACGTCCGAGGCGTCGATGGCATCGGTCGGTGCCGACAGGAGTCGCAGTCCCGTCGACTCGTGGAGCTCCGAGAGCTCGCGCAACATCCGCGCGTCGAGGCGGTCGCGTTCCCGGGCCGCCGTCGCGATCGAGTTGCGCGGGACGAGGTCGAGGGCCGATGCGCAGACCCCGAGCTGGAGCGAGCAGTCGATCAGCAGGACCTGGTCCGGATGGCGCAGGGCGAGGCCGACGGCGGTGTTGATCGAGAGAGTCGATTTGCCGACGCCGCCCTTCGTGCTGTGGAAGGCGATGACGCTCCCGGTCTGCGCGGAGGTCTGCTCGGCGCGGACCTCGAGGAGGGTCAGGACCTCGCGCAGGGACTCGCTCGAGAGCGGGCGCTCGAGGATGTCGTCGAGCTTCGAACGGACGGCCTCGACGAGGACGTCCGAGGGCGTCGCCGTCTCCCCGCGGATCGACTGCACACCGACCAGCGCCGCCTCGGCCGACAGCGCACGGACCGTGGCCGCGAAGCGCCGCAGCTCGCCCGCACTGGCGCCGAGCTCGCAGACGATGAGGTCCGCGCTGCGCTGGCGCAGCTGTCTTTCGGCGTCTTCGGCCTCGACGGCGAGGCGCAGGAAGGCCCGCCCCGGCCGCGCGCCGGCGAGAGCGGCTTCGACCTCGCGGCGAAGGCCCTCGTCGCCGACCACGAGGATCTGCAGCGGACGATGGGGCGGCGCGGGATTCGTCGTCATCGAAGGGTCGTCTCCCGGCTCACGACGCGTCGACCAGGCGCGGCAGGCGCAGCACGAGCGGCGCCCAGGCCGCATCCGCGCGCAGGAGTGTCGCGTAGCCGGCGGCGTCGAGAGCTTCGGCGGCCGCGCTCGCGGCGACGCCGGCGGTCAGGGTGGCCGAGGCATTGGGGTGGAGCGTGCGGCCGTCGCTTCGGCGCAGCTCGATCCGCGTCGTCGTGCCGGACCCCGCGCCGGGATCCGAGGGATCGAAGGCAATCTGGACGAAGCCGAGAATCGGGCCCGCGCAGCTCTCGACGACCGGGAGGTAGGCGAGGGCCACGCGGGCGGGCACCGACAGCGGCAGGGTGGCGGGCGGCGTCAGACGGGCACCGACATGCAGCGCGCTGCGCGCTTGATCGAAGCTGCAGCCGACCTCGGCCGTGCCGAGCTGGATCCGGTCGCCGGCGCTCGACGCGCTCGCAGCGAGATCGAGGGTGCGTTCGCGCGTCGGATCGTCGAGGGTCTCGGCCAGCGTGTCGAGGGCGTCGAGTCGCCAGGCGATGCCGACACTGCCGGCCACATCGGGCTCGCCCGGAAGGATCGCGCCGATGCGCATCGCGGGGGCGCCGACCGCCGCAAGCCGAGCCTGGCCTTCGAGCGCGAAGCCGCGTGTGCGCAGGTCTCCGCCTTCGAACGAGGCGCCGAGTCCGTCGCGGGCGCGTAGCGCCTGGACCGCCTCGAAATCGAGGGCCTCGTCGCCGGCCGTGCGGGCGGGGAGGGCTGCCCAGCCGAGCAGCATCGGCGTCGAGCGCATCAGGCGGAAGACCGCGTCGGCGGCGGGCTCGAGGATGCCTGCCGTCGTGAGCGTGCCGAGTCGCGCACCGCGGGCCGCGAGCGCCGTTCCGTCGAGCGATCGGGGCGAGTCGCCGAGCGAACCCGCGTCGCCCGCGTCGACGAGACCCAGCGGCTCGAGCAGGGGCGCGAGAAAATCGCGCCGCAGACAGGCCTCGTTCGCGGCCGTTCCCGGGGCATGCTCCGCGCAGTGAGCCGGCTGCGACGCGGGCGGCAGTCTTTGCGCGTGGCTCCACTCGAGGGCGATACTCTCGGCGGCGGCGTCGAGGCGCGCCTGCTCGGTGAACGCGAGACCGCCGTCGACGACGACGGCGCCCAGGCCGAGGAGCGCGAAGAGCAGCAGGGCGAAGAGCGGCAGCACGGCTCAGCTCCCGCTCCCGACCCTGCGCGGATCGGGCGGACCCGCGGACACCGCGGGCGAGAGGTCGTGGCCGAGCGCGTCGGGGAGCCGCTGCAGAGAACGGCGATCGCCCTCGATGAGGTCGATGATCGGCGCATCGCCCGGTCGCCGCAGGCGGCTCGCGTTCGGAGCGCCCTCCGCCGTCGATGCGGCCTCGTTGCCCGGCGCCGACGGGAGCCCGGAGCGCGGAATGCAGTCGATGCGGTGGGCCAGCGCGAGGGCTTCGGTCACGAGCGGCACCTCGTCCGGTCCGAGCGCGATCACCATCTCCTGGACGATCTGCTCGCCGCGTCCCGGCGTCGGCAGCGCGCGGGCGCTGAGGGCGGTCACGACGGCCGCGTTTTCCGCGATCGTGCGCGCCCGGGCACTCGCGCCGTTCGCGCCGGCACCGCTCGTGCCGTAGACGGACTCGACGCGGCTCCCCGCGCCGCTCGCGCGTTCGGTCGCGACGAGGTCGAAGCGATCGCCCTGCTGCAGGCCGACGATGCCGCTGACCTTGCCGGCGTCGATGCGCAGCGCGCGCTTGCCTTCCGGAATGCCCGCGACGAGCCCCGGCCGCGTGCCCACCGGCAGGAAATCCGCTTCGTGGAAGACGCGCGACGCGGCCTTGCGACGCGCGAGCACACGGCCGACGAGCGCCTTCGGATCGACGATCGTCGAGTCGAGGATCGAAGCCTCCGGCAGGACGACGGCGGCGAGCTGGCCCGTCGACGGGTCGAGCAGATGCTCGAGCTGGATCTCGGTGTAGGCCGGCAGCTCGAGGGCCGCGACCGGGACCCCGATCATGCCCGCCGGAATCGAGGTCGATTTCCCTGCGACGTCGGAGCGCAGCGTCGACCAGAGGAGCCCGCCGCCGAGGATGGCGAGGCCGAGGGCGGCGAGGGGCAGAAGCCGGCCGCGCAGGTCGAATCCGAGCGGGGCCTGTCGGTACCGTTTGCTCACGATGCGCCCCCTCCTGCGTTAGGCAGGAAGATCTCGCGGCGGAATCCGGCCGTCGCCGACAGGAGCCGGCGATAGGGGCGCACGGCACGGGCGTTCCCGCTCGCGTCGGGCATCGAGAAGACGCGGCCGAGACCGCGGGCGCCGGCGTAGGTCGCGAGATGCGTCGTCGCCGTCGCGCCGCCCCCTGCGCTCAGCAGGCTCGCCCCGAGGCTCTCGAGTCCCTGGTCCGCATGGCTCGTGTCGGCGTCGATGAGGGATTGTGTCGAGCGGCCGGTCGCGGGATCGACGATCCCGGTCTCCCGCCCCGCGAGCAGGGCCGCCGACTGGAAGGGGTAGTGCAGCCGGATGCCTGCCCAGGCGCCCTCGCTCAGCGCAAAGCCCTCGCGCCGCGTGGCGAGGGCCCCGGGGCCCGGGCTCTCCTCGACGACGGGCAGCCAGCGCACGCTCCCCGCCGCCTCGTCGAGCTGCGGGATGCCGACGGTGTAGAGCGAGCCCGCGTCGCAGCCGCTCGTCGCCGAGACGCCGCCGTCGGTCCGGACGAGCAGCGCGCCCGGGTAGCGCAGCAGCTCGAGCTCGCCGAGTCGGTCGCGAATCATCAGCGGCCGGAGCAGCCGGTTGCCGATCGGCAGGGATTCGGCGAAGAGGCGATCGAGGTCGCTGCCGTGGCCGGGGGTCCCGAAGTCGGCCACGCCGCAGCGCGCCAGCAGACCCGAGTCGATCACGAGGAAGCGGCTGTCGACGACGCTGCGCAGCGCCGCGTCGAACGAGGCGTCGTGGGCCAGCTCGAGCTGCGAGAGCTCGCGGGCGATCGTGCGGGCCGCATGCTGGAGGATCTGCTGCGCCGAGAAGGCCCGGCCGAGCTCGAGCACACCCGCGAGGAGCAGCCAGACCGCGAACGCCACGAGGGCGAACTCGACGAGCACGCCGCCGCGGCGGTCCCGTTCCCTTCGCCCTCGGCCGCGATCCGTCCGCCGCCTCCGCGCTTCCATCCGTTCGATACCTCGGGCCCCGTCGCTGCCGACTCGACCGCCTGTGGGCCTACTGGTGCAGCGAGCGATCGCCGAGCTGGTAGAGATGGCCGACTTCGTGGCCCTGCATGTTGAGGGCATCGCCCATCCGATTCGTCGGCCGCTGCGCGTTCTGCTCGAGCGCCTGGCCGCTGATGACCTGCTCGAAGATCCCGTCGCCGTTCGCGTCGAGCGTCTGGGTCTCGATCAGCCTGCCGACCTGGACCGGCGCGTTCTCCTCGGCCGAAGCGCCCGGCAGCAGGGTCGCCACCGATGCGATCATGCCGCCGACCTTCCCGCCGAGCACGCTCACCGCCACCATCGAGGACAGGGCCAGCCCCGCCACCAGAAGCCCATACTCCGCCAGGGCCGCGCCCTGCTGTCGCCGTGCCGCTCGTCCGCCCGCGATCCGTGCCTGGTCTTCCATCGTTCCCTCCGAATCGGTTGAGTCTCCGCCGCCGGGTCCATTTCCAGCGCCGAAAGACAGCTATCCGCTTCTCATTCCCGGCGGCCGCCTGCGAGTTCCCTCGGCCGCGATTTTTTTCGACTCGATCCGCCGGTCCCTCAGCGGCGGGCGGTGATCTTCGACAGGATCTCGTCCGCGGAGGGGTACGCCCACAAGGCGGACCGCGTGCTGCGCTCGTAGACGATCGAGGGACTGACCACGACGACGAAATCGAGCTCGTCGCTCTGGTCGTCACGGCTCTTGCCGAGCCAGCCGAGGCCGGGCACGCGATGGAGCCAGGGCGTGAACTCGCTCGAGCGGCCGACCGTCGTCTGGAGCAGGCCGCCGATCACGAAGCTCTGGCCGTCGCGCAGCCGGGTCGTGGTCCGCAGCGAGCGCGTCTGGAAGGCGGTGGTCGATTGCTCGGAGCCCGTCGAGTCGACGAGGTCCGCCGTCAGGTCGAAGTCCGGCTGGGAGATCGTCGGCGTCACGTCGAGGGTGATCACGTCATCGTCCCCCACGAGGGGGCGGACGGCGACGTTGACGCCGAAGTCCGCGAAGACCGTCGACGAGAGGAGCGTCCCGTTGGCAGCGGAGGTCGTCGTGTCGACGGTGACCGCGATCGGGATCTGGCCGCCGGCATTGAAGGTCGCGACCTCGCCCGAGAGGACCGAGAGGCTCGGCTTTGCGAGCGCCCGCGCGATGCTCTCCTGCTCGAGCAGATCGAGGGCCAGGTCCACCGCGACGACGTCGCCTACATACTGAAGACCGCCGAGGGCGCCGCCGCTCAGCAACGACAGGGCGCCCTGGATCTCGTCCTTCGAGATGCGCGGCGCGCCCGTGCCCGTCCCCTGCAGGAGGCGCGAGGTCACCGAGGGCAGCAGCTCGACGCTCTCGGTGTTGCCGATCAGGACGCTCAGGTTGGGCGACCAGTTGCGCAGCCGCGAGCGATTCACCTCGTAGATGCGTGCCTCGAGGCGGACCTGCGGCAGGTGGGTGACCTCGACGAACGAAAGCAGCTGGCCTCCGGCGAGGGAGAGCGCCTTCGCGCGTGCGACGTTCGACTGGAGATTGTTGCCTCCGACGCCGCCCATGCCGCCGACGTTGCCCCCGACGCCGGCGATCGACGTCCGTCCCCCGATTCCGCCGCCCGAACCGCCGCCGCCCCCGCCCCCGCCGCCGGCCGACGAACGACCGCCGAGCGAGCCGCCCTCGTCGGCGACGACGCGGATCTGATCGGTCGCGGCGTCGGGATCGAGCACGCGGGCCGCCGAGATCAGGGCGCGGACGAGCGCCGTCT
>JBIPOQ010000232.1:0-6061 GCA_044379055.1 Myxococcota bacterium | reverse complement strand
CCCTCCGACGCCGGGCCGACCGGCGCCGAGACCGGCACGACCGGAGATCCGACGACCGACTTCGTGCTGACGCGCGCGGTGCGCGATCGCCTGCTGCGGGCCGATGCCCGGCTGGCCCTGCCCGCTGCGGGGGAGGCCGGCGCGGTCTGGCTCGGCGACCGGGTCGAGAGCGAGGTCCTGGCCGGGCTGACCCTCGTCGGCACCGCCGAGCGAGCCGATGGCGCCCTGCGCGATCTCGTCTGGCGCGATGGCGCGGGCCAGCTCTACGTCTCGGACGGTGAGGCTGCCCTCGAGGCCGAGGAGACGGCTTCGACGCTCGTCCCCGCGCTCCTGCTCGGCGCGACCGAACGCTTCGTCGCCCTGGCCGATCTCGACGGCGACGGCCACCGCGAATGGATCGTCGAGGACGCGCTGACCGGCGAGGCCTGGATCCGCGGCGACCCGGCGACCCTGTCGAGCGCCCCGCCGTCCGCGGCGCGGGCGGCCCATCAGCCCGCGACCGCCCGCCTCGTCGGCAGCGGCGAGTTCGATGGCGAGTCGGGGGCCGAGCTCCTCTGGCAGGACCACGACGGCGCGCTCGCCCTCGCGCGACCGACCGGCGCCGGACCCGAGATCCTGGCCGGCGCAGTCGTTCCCCTCGGCCACGACCTCATCGCGATCGCGGACCTCGACGGCGATGGCCGCGACGACCTGATCGCCCGCGACGTCGAGGGCCGGCTCGCCCTCGGCCAGACCGTGCTCGACGACACGACGGGCGCCTTCTGGATCGAGTGGAGCGCGGGCCATCCGGGGGCCGCCGCCGGCGCCGCCCTCGTCGGGACCCTCGACCTCGACCAGGACGGCCGCGCCGAGCTCGCCTGGCGGGTCGGGGATGCCGTCGAGATCCGCGCGATCGGCGAGACGACGCCCCGCGCCTTCGAGTTCTAGCCCCGCCTGCTCCGCGCCTATCAATCTCCGGACCGCGCGCGCCGAACAGCCCGGCATGGCGAATTCCTGGGATCATCTTCCGCCGCGGCGGGAGCTCGTCGAAGCCTGGCTCGATCGCATCCGGCCGGGTCTCGTGGCCGATGGCGGGAACGTCGAGCTCGTCGGGATCGAGCACGACGGGACGGTGCGCGTGGCGCTCCAGGGCGCCTGTGCCCGCTGTCCGGCCCAGCTGACCACGCTGCGGGTCGGCATCGAGGAGCCGCTCAAGCGCGCGCTGCCGGGCGTCCAGGCTGTCGTGGTCGCCGAGGCCTGAGCTCCTGAAACGAGAGTGGCCCCGCCCCCCGCGTGCTGTACACGGAGAACGGGGCCGGCCCCCCAAAAAATCCAGCGGCGCGGCTTCGAAGCGCGCCTTTTCGGCTCAGTCCCTCAGGACGGCTTGTGCGGCTGTCCGGGCGGGCTGCCGCCCGCCGGCTTGTCCCCCGACGCCTGCGCCGGGTTCGACTTCGCCGCCGCGCTCGCCTGCGGTCGGCCCATGCGCACGTTGCCGTTCAGCTGAGCACCCTCTTCCATCACGATGTTCGGGGCCACGAGATCGCCGGTCACGACCGCCGACTTGTGGAGCACGATCTGGCTCGTCGCCTGGATGTCGCCGTCGACATGGCCGCTGACCATCACGCAGACGGACTTGATCGTCGCGTGGATCTTGCCCGACTCGCCGACGATCAGGGTGTTCTCGCTCGTGATCTCGCCGGTGAAGGTGCCGTCGATGCGGACCGTGTCGCGGAAGGAGAGCTTGCCCTCGAACTCCGAGCCCTGGTCGATGAACGCCGTCAGGTTGCCGAAGGCCGCCGCACCGGATCCGCCTCCGACCGAGCCGGAGTCCATCGCGCCGCCTGCCTTGCCCCGACCGAATCCGCTGATCGCCATGTGCTGCCCTGCCTCCGGGTTGGGTCCGATGGGAATCCGATCGGACTGCCGATGGTTGGCTGATCGACCCGGGCCCGCCCGTTCTTGAGCCCGATCTCGCCGATTCGAGTGACGGCGGAACGAGTTGCGAGGATCTCTGCACCGATGTGACGGGGGGCACGCGCCGGGCGGGGGGCGGGGCGGCCCACTAGACTCGCCGCGCCATGCAGAACTCCGCGCCCGACGCCGGCGAGCCCGGCCTGCTCCTCGCCCGCGCCATCGAGAACGAGCGCGTCCACTCCGGCTATCTCCTGACCGGCGAAAGCCGCCCCGGCGAGCGCAACGCCGCCTCCGAGGCCGCCCTCGCCTTCGTCCGGGCCCTCGTCTGCGAAGCGGGGACGGGGAGCGCCTGCGAAGCCTGTGGGAGCTGCCGCAAGTCCCGGGGCGAGACGTCGGCCGACGGCGCCCCGACCGCGATCGTGCTCGACGGCAAGGGCAAGCGCGGCCCGACCTATCGCCACGTCGGTGACCACCCGGATCTGCTCTGGGTCGCCCGCGGCCCCGACGACACCCGCATCAGCGTCGGCCAGATCCGGGATCTGCAGAGCGCGCTGCGACTGCGCGGCTTCGAGGCGGGGCGACGGGCGGCGGTGATCGACGGCGCGGAGTGGCTGAACGCGAGCGCCCAGAACGCGCTGCTGCGGATCCTCGAGGAGCCGCCGCCGAGGACGACCCTCGTACTCGTCGCGGCGCGGCCGACGGCGGTGCTCGCGACGATCCGCTCGCGCTGCTTGCGCGTGCGCTTCCCCGCCTCGCCTGAGACCGGTCTCCGGGCCGCGGATGCGCCGCCGCGGACGAGCGAACTCGTCGCGCTGCTCGACGGGCTGCGCGGCCGCGGAGTGGCGCAGATCCTCGATGCGGCGGAGGCCTATCGCGGCGGGCGGGCGGAGTCGGCCGAGGCGGTGACCGAGCTGATCGACGTCTCGGGGAGCTGGCTGCGCGAGCGCGTGACCGCTCAGGTCGAGCGCGGCGAGCGGCCGAGCCTGCGCGCGCTCGATGCCCATCGCAGCCTGCAGAAGCTGCGGCGCGAGCTCCTGCAGCGCAACGCCAATCCCCAGATGGTGGCCGAGCGGCTCCTGTTCGGGCTGCGGGATGCGGTCTCCTGAGATGTGGCTCGACAGCCATTGCCACGTCACCGCCGATCGCTTCGACGAAGACCGCGCCGCGGTCCTCGAGCGGGCCTTCGCGGCCGGCGTCGAAGCGCTGATCTCGATCGGCTCGGGCTACGGCGCCGAGGGCAACGCGGAGGCGATCGCCCTCGCAGAGAGCGACCCGCGCATCTTCGCGACGGCCGGGGTCCATCCGCACGATGCGGCGGCCTTCGGCGACGACGACCGACGCGCGCTCCGGGCCTGCTTCGCGAACGCCCGCGTCGTCGCCGTCGGCGAGTGTGGCCTCGACTACCACTACATGAACTCGCCGCGCGAGATCCAGCGCGCGGTCTTCGCCGAGCAGGTCGCCCTCGCCCGCGAGCTCGCGCGGCCCGTCTCGATCCACGTCCGCAGCGACGACGAGAGCGCCTACGACGACCTGCTCGCGATCTGGATCGCCGAGGGCGGCCGTGCCCTCGAAGGCGTGCTCCACTGCTACACCGGCTCGCTCGCCTTCGCGCGCCGCGCCCTCGACGAGGGCTTCTCCGTCTCCTTCTCCGGCATCGTCACCTTCAAGAAGAGCACGGCCTTGCGCGAGGTCGCCCGCGCCATCCCCCTCGACCGCCTGCTCGTCGAGACCGATGCCCCGTTCCTCGCGCCCGAGGGCCACCGCGGCCGGCGCAACGAGCCCGCCTGGGTCCCCCTCGTCGGCGCCGCGCTCGCCGAGCTGCACGGCTGCCCGCCCGCCGAGATCGCCCGGGCGACGACGCAGAACGCGCGACGTCTCTTCCGATTGCCCGACGCCGCGACGCGGCCCCAAGGAGCTGCCCGCCCATGAGCCTCGTCGTCTCGGAGCCCGCCCTGGCCGGACGCCTCGCCCTCGCCCGCGAGGTCGCCCGTCGCGCCGGAGCGCTCCAGCGAGAACGCTACGAGACCGATCTCACGATCGACTCGAAGAGCGCCTCGATCGACCTCGTGACCGAGGTCGACCGCGCCTGCGAGGCGCTGATCGTCGCGGCGATCCGCGATGCCTTTCCGGCCGACGCGATCCTCGCCGAGGAAGGCGGCATCGGCGCCGCGCCGGGCGCCGAGTTCTGCTGGATCATCGACCCGCTCGACGGCACGACGAACTTCGCCCACGGCTTTCCGCGCTTCTGCGTCTCGATCGGGATCGAACGCCGGGACGCGCGCGTCGTCGCCGTCGTCTACGACCCGCTTCTCGACGAATGCTTCGAGGCCGTCCGCGGCGCCGGGGCCTGGCTCGGCGAGCGACGGCTCTCGGTCTCGCGGGAGACCGAGCTCGGGCGCGGCCTCTTCGCGACCGGCTTTCCGTACGACGTCCACGCGAGCGATGACGACAACCTCGAGGCCTTCGCCCGCGTCGTGAAGTCGGCGCGCGGGATCCGGCGGGACGGCAGCGCGGCGCTCGACCTCTGTTATGTCGCGGCGGGACGGATCGACGGCTACTGGGAGCGCAAGCTCCACGCCTGGGACGTCGCCGCCGGCATCCTGCTCGTCGAGGAGGCGGGCGGCCGCGTGAGCGACGAGCAGGGCGGGCCCGTCGACCGCTCGGGTCGCGAGCTGGTGGCCACGAACGGGCCGCTGCACGCCTCATTGCTCGAGAAGGTCCGGAAGCGCTCCGCCCCCTGAGTCGCCGGGCTCGGCGGGATCGAGCGCGTCGATCGGCTCCGTCGGCTCGGGCGTCGCCGCCGGCTTCGCGACACGCGCCTCGAAGTCGGCGAGCGTGAGCGGCGGCGCGTCCGAGGGCGCGACCACGTAGATCGTCTCTTCGGGGACGACCCGGGCGAAGAGTCCCCGCTCGAGATCGAGGCGGCCGAGCTCGAGCTCGAGAGGCGACGCCGAAGCCGTCTCGCCCTTCGCCGCCCCGTCGGCTCCGGTCGTCCTCGGCATCAGCCGGATCCGCACCGCCGGCGACGCGAGCCCGACGCTCGCGAGCTCCGCCCCGCCCATGCCGTCGGCCACGATGTCGCTCGCGCGCAGCGACGCGAGGCTCGCCACCAGCCCGGCGAGAGCCTCGGGATCGGCCTCCCGGCCCTCGACCGACCAGCTCCCCGACGTCTGCTCGAGGACGACGCGATCCGACTTCGCGTCGACCGGCGTCGCGAGGGCCGTCGACGGATCCGGCGTCGCCACGAACTCGAGCTCGATCCGCTCGAGCGCGACCGGGTCGAGCCGGCCGAGCTGCTTGTCGCGATAGGCGGCGAGGCGGCGGGCGAAATCCTCGAGCCGATCGGCCGCGATCCGGTAGATCGCCCCGTTCGTCGTCTCGACGAGGCGCGCGTCGTCCAGCCCGCCCGCGATGCGGAAGCGCTGCTCGTCTTCGCCGCCCGCGAGCGACCAGCGCAGGACGAGGGCGGACTCGCGCAGCGCCGCGTCGACGTCCGGGGTCCGCTCGTCGACGAAGCCGGTCGCCTGGAGATACGCGAGATTCGAAAGCAGCCCGTCCACGGTCTCCTGATCGGCGCGCATCGCGGCGGGCTTCTCGATCTGCCAGCGCTTCTCGCCATCGCGCACGAGGCCGACCTCGAAGATCCCGTCCGGGGCGCCCGCCTCGGGCCAGGCGATCGCGAGGCGCTCGACCTCGCCGGGCTCGAAGGCGACGATGCGGCGGTCGCGCAGGTCGGTGAGCGCCCGCTTCCAGGCATTGACGCGATAGCCCTCGACGTAGGCGATCCCGGGTCCGGCGTCCGTCGCGACGTAGACGTTTGCGCCGACGGGCGTCGCCTTCCCGATCCGGAGCGCCCGACTCGCGCCTTTCGCCTCGAAGCGCACGACCTGCGCCGCGTCCCCGAGCCCGAATTGCGCGAGGTCGCCGGGCGCCGCCTCGACGTCGCCCGCCCGCGGCAGCTGCGCGAGCGCGCTCGCGATCGAGTCGAGGGCCACCGCATCCCCCGCCCCCTCGACCGGCGACACGATCCGCCAGGCGCCGCCCTGCCGCTCGAAGCGCGCCGCGATGCCGTCGATCGTCGTCAGCTCGAGCGCGTCGACGTCGTCGGCCTCGATTCCGCCGAAGAGCCGCTTCTCCGTCTCGCGCGCGGCCTCGCGCCCCACCTCGC
>JBIPOQ010000231.1:0-6069 GCA_044379055.1 Myxococcota bacterium | reverse complement strand
GCTTCGCGCAGGAGTCGATCGTCCCAGCGATTCTCGAAGTTGCGGTAGCGCCCCCGATCGAGCCAGCGTCGCACCGCGTCATTGAAGCCCAAGATCGCTCCCCTCCGTCGGGCCCATCGCCGACGCTTCGCGCTACGGCGTCCCGTTCATCCGATTCGCCGTCTGAGACTCGCCAACGCCTCCCGATTCGCCTCCACGAGGCCGTATTCCGTCAGGAGACCCGTCACGTACCGCGCGGGCGTCACGTCGAAGGCCGGATTGGCGACCGGTGAACGGGCACTGAATAGCTCGACCGATTCGATCCGGCCCTCTGCGGTCCGCCCTCGCACGGAGCGGACCTCGTCGGCCCCCCGCTCCTCGATCGGAATCGAGGCGAGCCCGTCTTCGATCGACCAATCGATCGTCGACGTCGGGAGGGCAACGTAGAAGGGAATGCCGTTCGCCCTGGCCGCGAGCGCCTTCAGGTAGGTCCCGATCTTGTTGCAGACGTCGCCGCGCGCGGTCGTCCGGTCGCTCCCGACGATCACGAGATCGACGAGCCCTCGCTGCATGAGATGGCCGCCCGCGTTGTCGACGATCACCGTATGCGGCACGCCGTGTTCCCGGAGCTCGAAGGCCGTGAGGGCGGCCCCCTGGTTGCGCGGCCGCGTCTCGTCCACCCAGACATGGACGGGGATCCCCGCGTCATGAGCCTTGTAGATCGGTGCGAGGGCCGTGCCCCAGTCGACGGTCGCGAGCCAGCCGGCGTTGCAATGGGTGAGGATCTGCAGGGGGGACGCCGAGTCCTCGACCTCCCGGGCAGGCGACTGGCGTTCGATCAGGCCTGGTTTCCCAAGTTGCCTTGCGCGCGTGAGCGATTCGAGGAGCGTGTGGCCATGGCGTCCGATCGCCTCGCAGACCGCTGCGTCTTCGTCACAGATCGCGATCGCCTCGACGCGAGCACGCGCGGCCCGATCCTGCGGCGGGAGCGTCTCGATCGCTGCGACGACCCGGTCGATCGCCCATTTCAGATTGACGGCCGTCGGGCGGGTCGCGAGGAGCGTCGCCGCGGCGCGCCGAAGGGCGTCATCACCCGGATCGGCCGCGAGCGCCAGGGCGATGCCATGCGCCGCGGTAGCGCCGATGAGAGGCGCCCCCCGAACACGCATCGCCGAGATCGCCTCGGCGACCTCGGCAAGACTCGCGAGAATCCGGGTCTCGAAGTCGTGCGGCAGACGCGTCTGGTCGATGATGCAGGGAAGGCCGGTCGACTCGTCCAGCCAGATCGAGCGATAGTGCTTCCCGGCGATTCGCATCGCGATCAGTGGCCCGAGAATTCACAAAGCCAGCGGACGGCGCAGCCGGCTCGTTCCAGGCGAGCGACTCCGCCGAGCTCGGGGAGTGCGACCACGAAGGCGCATTCGACGACCTGTGCTCCGACCTCGCGGAGCAGGTCCACTGCGGCTTCTGCCGTCCCCCCGGTTGCGATCAGGTCGTCGACCAGCAGCACGCGTTGATTCGGCTCGACGCTCCCAACGTGGAGCTCGATCCGGTCGCGACCATATTCGAGTTCGAAGCTCCGCCCGATCGTCTCCCCCGGAAGCTTGCCGGGCTTCCGAAGCGGTACGAATCCGCAACCGAGGTGGTAGGCGACGGCCGTACCGAACGTGAACCCGCGGGCCTCGATGCCGACGACTGCGGCGATCCCTCCGTCGAGATGCGGTTCGGCGATCCTCTCCACGGCCTCGCGCAGGCCGATGGGATCGCGCAGGAGGGTCGTGATGTCCCGGAACTGGATGCCGGGCTTCGGATGGTCTGGAATCGTTCGGATCAGGGATCTGAGCTTCTCGGCCTGCATGCCGGCAGGTTAGGGAGCGACCTCGAAGCCCGCCATTTGAGAGCCGCTCACGCGAGATCTGCAGGCCAGGGAGACCGCGGGAGCTGGGACTCGAAAGCCCGCGAATCGATGAGCTCTCGCGTCGTTCGCAGCCCCGGGAGATTCCGTACCGGAAGGCTCGGCCACCAGGTCGCCGGGTTCGAAGCTGCCGATCGATGCGTCAGCGCCCCGATCTCCTGCCGTGCCGCCGCAATCGAATGAGTTGCCTTGATCCGGCTCACGACGGTCTTCGGAAAGAAAGGAAGGAGCCGATCGATGACGGCCCGGGCCCCGAAGCGCTCGATCGTCCGAAGCGCGGCCGCGACGATCCTTCGTCCGAACGGCGCTCGCCTGCGTTCGACGCCCGACCCTGGACGCAGATCGAGCTCGCGGGAAATCCGAGCCGCCTCGAATCGATAGACCTCGTCCCAGGTCCAGGTCGGCACGTTGACGCAGTCGAAGCGACCGGAGATCGGAACGCGCCCCTCCGCGATCGCGAGCAAGGACTCTGCAATGGCCACGACGTGGGTCGTATTGGAGGCGCGAGCGGGATCCGGGAGGATCACGGGGCCGGCCTCGATCTCCTCACGGATCAAATGGCTGATGTTCTGCTCCTCGCCGCATACGTGCCCGAGCCGCAACACGAGACCCGCGCGCCCCGCCCGGGCGATCGACCGCAAGAAATGCCGCTCGTTGCGCAGCTTCAGGTCGCCATAGGCGTTTCGAGAGCGCCTTCCTTCGGCGTCGAAGTTGCCGTGGATGGCGAGGGTCGAGAAGAAGACGATTCGAGCATCGGGCTCGGAATGCCGCAGCGTCGCGTCGATGATCGCATGGTTCGCGTCGATGGCGGACCGACCGAGACCGCCCGCGAGGGCGAAGTTCGCGACGACGTGCGCACCCGCCATCGCCTTGCGGGCCGTCGCCTCGTCCGTGATCGAGCCGTGGAGGACCGGGACCCCGCGAGAGCGCAGGAACGCGGAACCGTTACGCGTCCGCGAGATCGGAACGACCTCGAGATCCGGATGAGAGCTCAGGAGAATCGAGACCTCGCTCGCGACCTGACCGTTCGCGCCGACGATGACGATCTTCTTCATCGCCGCGTCTCCGGCCGCCGAAGGAGGGCGTCGATGAGCTCCGAACAGAGCAGCGATTCCCGGGCCGCGGCGGGCTGATCGACGCGCGCCTCCAGGGCTTCGAGCATCGCGCGCCATTCGAGGTAGTACGCCTGCCGCGGACTGGTCGCCTGGCCGCGGCCGAGCACGGTGAGGGAAGCGACCGGGGCGCCATCGGGACTGAGGAGACCGATCTCCGCTGCGGGCGCGACGGGACAAGAAAGTCTTCCGGCTTCGAAGTCGAACTCGATCCGGTTCTCCATCCGGTCGATCCAGCTCGACTCGAACGCGAGCTGGACGATCCGACCCGACCGCGTCGCGAGCTCGACGTTCGCCCGGCAACGCTGATCCGTCTCGCCGTCCCAGGCCACCTCCGACTGGAGGATCGTGAACGCCTGAGCGTCCGCGATCCACATCGCGAGGTCGAGCGCGTGGCAACCGAGATTCTTGAGGATTCCGCCGCCCGCCTGGACCGGAAGGCTCTGGTACTGCCCGGCACCATCCGTGCGGGTCGTCCTTCCGCCCTCGGACACGCGAATGGCCCGCAGCGAACCGAGCGTTCCAGTCGCCACGAACGAGCGCACCATGCCGAAGCTCGCGTAGTACCGTCGCTGATAGCCCACTGCGAGCTGCCAGGACGGGAAGAGGGAGACGAGGCGTCGGTGCTCGTCCGAGTCGTTGGCGAGCGGCTTCTCGACGAGAAGTGCCGTGTCGGTCCGCGCGTAGTGGTCGAGATAAGGCGCTCGAGGGGGCAGAGGAATCGCGATCAGGACCACTTCGGCCTCGGGAAGCGCGGCCACGCCGGAGCTGAGCGAAGCGGCCGGAATACCGTGATCCGTGGCGACCGATCGCGCGAGGCGCTCGTTGGCATCGGCGATCCAGACGACTCGAACGTCGTCCATCGCCAACAGGATCGGAAGGTGGACCTGCGAGGCGATGACGCCCGCCCCCACGATACCGACCGTCTTCTGGGATCGTGCGCTCACTGCCGTCGATCCTCGCCGCGAAGCCGATGGCTGCGCACGAAGGGAGCCGCCCGTTCCACCAACTCCCTGCGCCCATCCCGATCCACGCCCGCGAAGAAGCCGGCAGGAATCAAGAGGAGAGCGACCAGCGAAAAGACCCCGACGAGCTCCAGGTTCCCCTCCGGCTCGACCACGCCCAGGAGGGCGGCTGTCAAAACCGCGGCGAAGGCCGCGGTCGAAAGAGCCAGCGCAAGATTGCGCAGGTGGAATCGAAGGGCGAGGCCCGGGATGAGCTGAGCCGTCGCGAAGTAGGCGATCGGAGCGAAGCCGAACACTTCTCCGATCGAAAGTGCCGACATCATCTGGAGCGGAGCATCGAGGGCCCCGATCCCGATGAAGGCAACCACCGTCACGACGAGCTGAAATCCGCGCGCCACGGCGGGCAGGAGCGGCGCCTGGTGGGAGACGAGGACGTTGTGGATCAGGACGGCCACCGGCGTCAGGACCATCGGGGTCACTGCCGCGAGCATGAGGCCTGCGTCGAAATGGGACTCCGCTCCGGTCCAGAGGCGCGTCAGCAGCGCCCCCCCCGCCAGTAGCACGCCACTCGCGAGGCCGCTCAGGGCGGCGAACAGGCGGGCCGAGCTCTCGGTCACGCGGCGAGCCCCCTGCATGTCCTGGATCGCGATCCGGCGGCCCACTTCCTGGCCGAACACGATCCCAGCAGACTGGAGCGGTGCTCGTGCGACGCTCGACAGCGTTCGTACGAGCACGAAGGTCGCGATTGCGCCGGGAGCCAGAACCATCTTCTGGAGCACGATGATCGGCATCGAGATGAAGAGCATCACCGGCACGGCCTGGGCCATGTAGAGACTCGAGCTCGCCAGGATTCCACGCAAGGCGCCGCGATTCGGCAGCTGGACCGGATAGCCATGGGGGAAATAACGGCGGCGCGTGTCGAAGACGACGAAGAGAACCGCGACGCCCGTCGTCGCGACCGCGGACGCGATCGAGGCCTCGACGATCGATGCTCCGAGCCAGACCACGACGCCGACCCCCGCGATCCGGATGATCTCGGAGATGCCCTGAATGGCGGCGAAACGGCCGTATTCTCGATTGGCTCGATAGAGCGAGTAGACGGCGCAGAGAGCGATCTTGGCCGAGTTCGCCGCGCACAGAACGATGGCCGCACCGTAGACCGCATCGTCGGCGGACTCTCCGAGAGGCTGCCAGGCGAAGATCACGGCGACCAGCGCTGCGAATCCGACGATCGAGCTGACCAGGAAGAGTCCGTTGCCGGCCGCGTACACCTCGCGCACGGCGTCGCGGTTGCCCCGCTCCATCTCGATCATCAGCTGGTTGTTGAAATGGAGATTCAGGCCCAGCTCGAACAGCGAGACCATCGAAGAGAGGGCGATACAGGTCGACCAGGCCTCGAAGGTCGAGACGTCCCAGCTCCGCAGCAGGAGCGCGGTCAGGAGGAGCCGATCGAGAAATCCGCTCGCCACCACCAGCATTTGCCCGAGTTGTTCGAGAACCAGGCGTCGGGTGTGACTCGTGCCGGGAGGCGATGCCATTTCTATCGGTCGGCTTCGACGAGCGTGTTGCTCTCGCTCCAGCTCGCCTCTCGCGCTCCGATCGGTGCCACCAGGTCGGGATGGACGAGCAGGTAGTTCCACTCGAAGTAGCGATCGAGCTCGGCATTCCATGCCTGGTACACGACGATCGAGCTGCCGTCGGCCTTGCCTACCCGGTACCCGTGGCGTTCGGCCAGCTCGAAGACGTCGCGAAGGGATCGCCGGACGGCCAGCCATCGGAAGTTGTACTCGAACTGGATCAGTCGGATCCGCCGCGCCGCGAGCATCTCGGAGAAGCCCTCGAGGACCGCGTAGTCGTTGCCCTCGGTGTCGATCTTGAGCAGGGCGACCCGTTCGACGCCCATGCGCGCGAAATAGTCGCTCCCGCGCGCGACGCGGACCTGGATGCGCTCCGCGGACCGGTGCTCCGAGTCCACCAGACTGTTGCGTCCGCCGGTCGGCGACACCAGATAGAAGTCGGCCGTGCCCTCGTGATCCGACAAGGCGACGGGGTGGATCTCGACGTCCGGCCGATCCGCATAGCGACGCGAAGTGGAGTC
>JBIPOQ010000230.1:0-6085 GCA_044379055.1 Myxococcota bacterium | reverse complement strand
GCCGAGCCAGCCCGGGAGCTCGACCTGCGACCCCTCGAGCAGGCGATAGGCCGCCTCGACGCCGACGAACGACAGCGCCGGCGCGCCCGAGCGCGCGAGCCCGTCGAAGAGCAGCAGGATCGCGGCGAGGAGCGCGAGGTCGCCGACGCGACCGACCACGAAGGTCGTGGCGCTCGACCGCGACGCCGACTCGGACTCGTAGTCGAAGGACGAGACGAGCTGCGACGCGACGCCGACCCCCGTCCAGCCGAAGAAGAAGAGGATCAGGTTGTCGGCGAGGAGCAGCACGAGGGTCGAGCCGACGAGGAGGTCGAGGAGGGCGAAGAGGCGGTGGACCTGATCGCCGGGGAGCGCTCCGCTCTGCATGCGACCGAGGGCGTAGACGTAGATCGCGAGCGCGATCGAGGTCACGACCACGCAGAAGACCGAGGACAACGGATCGAGGCGGAGCGCGAGGTCGGCGCTGAAGTTGCGGTCGCCGACCCCCCCGCCGAGCCAGGGCCCGACGCGATCGACGATCGGTCCGAGGGAATCCCCGCCGACGAGGTCGAAGATGGAAGCGGCGCTCAGGACGAAGGAGATCGCGAGCGCCACGCTCGAGACGAGCCAGACCGTTCGCGGCGCGATCTGCAGCCGGAACAGGCCGATCATCGCGGCGTGGGCGAGCGCCGCGAGCAGCGGCAACAGCGCGATCCAGCGGATCAGCGACGCCGTCAGCCTCTCGTCCCAATCGAGTCCGTTCATTTCGCCTTCCGCATCCGTCCCACGCCTAACCCTCGAGCAGCCGCGCGTCGTCTGCGTCGATCGACCCGCGCCGGCCGACCCGCGCGAAGACGAGGGCGACCCCGACGCCGACCTGAAGACAGCCGACGATCGCCGCGCAGACCGCGAGCCCGCCCGCCCGCGCTGCGCTCTCGGCATCCGGCTGGAGCAGCCCGACGGCGAGGGCGAGTCCCGCGACCGAGGTCCACGCGAACCCGAGGCCGACGAGCATCCCGACGAAGCTCCGACGCCAGACGAGTCCGAGCAGGCCGACCCAGAAGAAGCCGAGCGCTCCGAAGACGAGCCAGTCGACGCCCTCCCAGGCGAGCGCAGTCTCGAGCCCTGCCGTCCAGTCGAGGCTCATCCGGCGTCCGTCCCCTCTTCCCGCAGCAGACACAACGCCGTGAGGAGCGCCGCCGCGAGCAGGCAACCGAGCACCGCCGCGAGCTCCCCCGACGACCCGAAGAAGAAGGCGCCGAGCGCCGCGGGGTCGATCGCCGGGACGCGATCGCCCGGCAACGCCGTCGGCTCGAGCTCGCCGCGGCGAAGCGCTTCGCGGCCCAACAGGCCGAGACCGGCGGCGACGGTCGCCAGAGCGAGCGCGCGGGCGGTCGCGGTCCGGAGCGCGAGGCGAGGCAGGTGGTCGTGATCGACGTCGACGAGCATCCAGCCGAAGAGCTGGAGGATCGCGAGGGCGAGCAGCCCGACGATCACCACGCAGAGCGCGACGACCGATCCCCCCGCCGCGAGCCCCGCGAGCCCGAAGGCGGCGAGCGCCGCCGACGCGGCGACGATCGAGCGCGTCAGGACCTCGCCGAGGACGACGGCGATCCCCGCACAGACGAGGGCGAGAACGACGGCGATCGCGATCAATCCGGTCACGGCGCGCCTCCTCCGGCCCCGTCGATCAAGAGCCGCGACGCGAAGACGAGCAACAGGTTCGCCCAGGCGAGCGGGAGGATCCGGCGCGTCACGATCCGGATCCACTGATCGTCGCGCAGCGCCGGCATCGAACGCGACACCCGGGCGACGAGAAAGAGCACGACCAGAGATTTCGCGAGGAAGACGCCCATCTCGAGAACGCTTCCGACGAGCGCCGGCAGGCCCTCCCCGAAGAAGGGCACGAGCGGCCCGACGATCCGCGCCGTCGCCAGAAAGGGCAGCGCGCCTGCGCCGAGAAAGAGAGCGACGAAGAGCGCCGCGAAGAGCACCGACGCGAGGCGCTCCTCGATCCGCGACCAGTAGAGCTCGCCCGGATCGTCGTCGTGGCCGAAGGCCGAGAGCCGGACGCCGCCGCCGATCGGATCGAGGGCGAGCGGCCGCCGCAGGAGGAGGCCGAAGACCGGCAGGAAGAGCAGCGCCGTCAGGGGTTGGCGGAACACGTGCCAGGCGGGCCAGGCGCGCGCTTCGAGCCACGGGGCGAGCAACGACGGCTCGCCGCCGCGAAGGAACGCCGCCGCGAGCGCGAAAGGCGCGAAGCGCCCCTCCTGATCGAGCACGATTGCGTGGAGCCGGAGCGAATCGCTCGCGACGGCGAGCGGGGCGAGCACGATCGCGAGCGTGCCCGTCAGCGCGAGCACGCGACCGGCGAGCCGGACACAGGCGAGCCGCGCGAAGACGTTCGCCTCGGCGAGACCGACCGCGACCTGCGCCATCGCCGCGAGCAACACGAAGAGCACGAGCGCCACGAGCCCGTGCTGAAGATCGACGACGACCAGCGGCGAGCCGTCGGCGCGGCCGCCGAAGCGACCCGCAAAAGGCACCAGGGAGAGCCCGCTCGCGAGGGCGATGCAGGCGACCGCGCGCGCCGCGAGGCGGAGACCTTCGCTGCGATCGGCGACGCGCGTGCGCGCGCGCACGATGCGCGCCCCGCTCGCGAGGGCGCGGACGCCCATGTGGCGCGCCGGCGGGTGCAGCGGACCGCCGCCCCAGAGCGCGCGACGGGGCGCGAACTCCGGGCGGCCCTGCCGGGGCGGAACGCGATGACGCCGCTCGATCGCCGCCGCGCCGACCAGGGCGAGGGAGATCACCGCGAACCACGCGAAGGCGAGGCCGATGCCTAACATCGGGATTCCGGGCGGCTCACGGGCTCGTGCTCCGCCGGCGCGCGTGGAGCGTCACGAGCAGGCTCGGCAGGACGAGGGCAAGCGCGCCTTCGACGGCGTCGATCCCCGCCCGGCGGAGCGACCCGACGCCGAGGAGCAGGACGAGGGCCGGCAGGGCGAGAAAGGCGGTGGCGAGGAGGGTGCGGTGCATCCGGACGGGCTGGCGCGGAGAGCGCTGGGCCAGGGGCGAGTGGCCGAAGGCGATCGGCTCGACGACGACCCGGCGCCGCGCCTCGGCGGGGAGCCCCCGGCGCACGAGCCAGGCGGCCACGGGAATCGCGACCAGCGCGAGCCCGAGCAGTCCGAGGAAACAGAGCCACGCGAGCGCGACCTCGGCGGAGGGCGCAGGCGACGCGACCGGACTGGCCTGCGGATCGAGCATCGCGTTCCCCGTGCGTACGGCGGCCGTTCGACGGCCTTCGACGGCGCGGGAACGGGCGACGGCGCCCACCCCAGGCGGCTCGACCGATCCCGAAGGGAAACGCAAAACTAGCCGTGGGCCCTCGGTGGGTCAACGAAATGGGCGCGAGCGACTTCTGCTCTAGAGTACGCGCGTGAGCCTCTCCATCGCCGTCATCGGCGCCGGCAGCTTCGGGACCTCTCTCGCCGTGCTCGCGGCCCGGGCGCACGACGTCCGGCTCTGGTCCCGGCGCGAAGACGTGGCGTCCTCGATCAATCGCGATCGCCGCAATCCCCGCTACCTCTCGGACGTCGAGCTGCCCGGCGGCATCGCGGCGACCGCCGACCTGCGCGACGCGCTCGCGGGCCGCGAGCTCGTCCTCCTCGCCGTCCCGAGCCAGTCCCTGCGGAGCGTCATGAAGACCGCCGGGCCCTTCCTCGAGCCGGGGGCGATCGTCGTTTCGGCGGTGAAGGGCATCGAGTTCGAGTCGGGGCTGACGATGCACGGCGTCCTCGAGGACGTCCTCGAGCCGGTCCACCACCCGCGTCTGGTCGCTCTCTCGGGCCCCTCCTTCGCGTCGGAGATCGCCCGTCGGCGGCCGACGATGGTGACCCTCGCCTGCTACGAGGAGACCCATGCGAAGACCGTCCAGGCGGCGCTCTCCTGTCCCTGGTTCCGCTGCTACACGCAACGCGACGTGATCGGGGTCGAGACCGCGGGCGCGCTCAAGAACGTGATCGCGATCGCCGTCGGCATCTCCGACGGCATGGAGGGGGGCCACAACGCACGGGCTGCCCTCATGACCCGCGGCCTGACCGAGATCACCCGCGTCGGCGTCGCCCAGGGCGCCGAGGCCGAGACCTTCCTCGGGCTGGCCGGCATCGGCGATCTCCTGTTGACTTGCACCGGCGACCTCTCGCGCAACCGCCGCATCGGGCTCGGCCTCGGGCGGGGGCGCAAGCTCGACGAGATCGTGGCCGAGATCGGGGAGGTCGCAGAGGGGGTCCAGACGACCCGTGCGGCGGTCCGCCTCGCGGCGCGGCTCGGCGTCGAGGTTCCGATCACGAACATGGTCCGCGCGGTGATCGACGGGGAAAAGACCCCGGCCGAGGCGGGCTACGCCCTGATGACGCGACAGCTCCGCAGCGAACGCGATCCCGAAATCTGACGCGAATCCGTTCGCAAACCCTTCCGGCACGCTCCGAAACCCCATGCCCACCCCCGAAACCACCCTCGACCAGGCCCCGATCGGCCAGCCCGTCCGGGTCATCTCGGTCGACGGGGACGACGGCGTCGCGCGGCGCCTCGCCGACCTCGGGGTGCGCGCCGGGATCCGGATCGAGTGCCTGCGGCGGGCACCGCTCGGAGACCCGTCGGTCTTCGAGCTCTGCGGCTACCAGCTCTGCCTGCGCCGAACGGAAAGCGGCCGCGTTCGCGTTGTGCTCGTCGAGGCACCGCAATGAGCGCCGTTCGCACCTTCGCCCTGCTCGGGAGCCCGAACGCCGGCAAGACGACGCTCTTCAATGCGCTGACGGGCCTGCGGGCCCGCGTGGGGAACTACCCCGGCGTCACCGTCGAGCGCCGCGAAGGTCCGCTCGATCTCCCGACCGGACCGGCGCTCCTCATCGACCTGCCCGGGACCTACGGGCTGACCCCGATCAGCGCCGACGAGGCCGTCGTCGCGGACGTGCTCGCCGGGCGCGTCGAGGGCGTGGCCCGGCCCGATGCCCTCGTGCTGGTCGCCGACGCCTGCTCGTTGCCGCGCACCCTCCCCTTCCTCGGCGAGGCGCTCCGGCAGGAGCGTCCGAGCGTCGTCGTGTTGACGATGCTCGACGAGCTCGCCGCGCGCGGGGGCGAGGTCGATCTCGCTCGCCTCGAGGCAGCCCTCGGCGTGCCCGTCATCGGCGTCGTCGGGCATCGGGGCCGCGGGCTCGATCGCCTGCGCCAGCTCCTCGCGTCCCCCGAGTCGTGGTCCCGGCCGCCGATCCTGCCCCCCGCCGACCGGGTCGAGCGCGAGGCCTGGGCGGACTCGGTCGCGGCGAACGTGATCCGCCAGCGCCCGGCCCGCCATCGGCTGACGGAGCGCATCGACTCGGTCGTGCTCCATCCCGTCTGGGGCTCGCTGCTCTTCGTGCTCGTCATGCTGACCTTCTTCCAGCTGATCTTCCGCTTCGCGGGGCCGGCGATGGACGCGATCGACGCGGGCGTCTCGGCCCTCGCGCAGCTCGCCCGCGCCGAGCTGCCCGCCGGCTGGATCGCGGATCTCGTGGCCGACGGATTGATCGCCGGGATCGGCTCGGTCGTGATCTTCCTGCCGCAGATCGCGATCCTCTTCTCGCTCCTCTATCTGCTCGAAGATCTCGGGTACATGGCGCGCGCCGCCTTCGTGATCGATCGCGTGATGGGGCGGATCGGGCTCGAAGGGCGCTCGTTCGTCGCGCTGCTCTCGTCGTATGCCTGCGCCGTGCCGGGGATCATGGCGACGCGGACGATTCCTTCGCCGCGGGATCGCCTCGTCACGATCCTGGTCGCGCCCCTCATGACCTGCTCGGCGCGGCTGCCCGTCTACACGCTGCTGATCAGCGCGTTCGTGCCCGATCGCGCGGTGCTCGGGCCGATCCGCTCGCAGGGGCTCGTGCTGCTCGCGCTCTACGTCGGCGGCGCGACCGCAGCGCTCGTCGTCGCGGCGGTAATCAAGCGGACGCTCGTGCGCGGCGACGGGCTGCCGTTCACGATGGAGCTCCCGACCTATCGCCGGCCGACCTTCGGCCTCTGGCTCTCGCAGGTCCTGTCGAGCGTGCGCGCGTTCCTGCGCCGG
>JBIPOQ010000229.1:0-6093 GCA_044379055.1 Myxococcota bacterium | reverse complement strand
CGACTGGCTGCGGCATCTGCTGCTCGCGGTGGGCCAGCGGCCGATCGATCTGCTCGTCGACGTCTCGAACTTCGTCATGCTCGATCTCGGGCAGCCGAACCACGTCTTCGACCGCCGGCGGCTCGAGACCCTCGGCGCCGGTCGCGGCATCGTCGTGCGCCCGGCGCGAACGGGCGAGTCGATCCAGACCCTCGACGGCGCCCTGCGCCGGACGAACGAGGCCGACCTCCTGATCTGCGCCGGCGAGACGCCCGTCGCCCTCGCCGGGATCATGGGCGGCGACGACTCGAAGGTCGAAGACGGGAGCGATGCGCTCCTGCTCGAGGTCGCGACCTTCAAGGCGACGACGATCCGCCGCACCTCGAGCCGTCTCGGCCTGCGCACCGACTCCTCGGCACGCTTCGAGAAGGCCCTCGATCCCCATCTCCCGCTCGCTGCCGCCGGGCATTTCGCGCGCGTGCTGCAATCGATCGCGCCGGACGCGCGCTTTCCCGCGACGGTCGCCGACGTCGGCGACTGGCAGGATCCGAGCACGACGATCGCGCTGCGCTGCGAGCGTGTGCGCAGCGCCCTCGGCAAGCCGCTCCCGACGGCCGAGATCCGCCGGATCCTCGAGCGCCTCGAGCTCGGCGTCGAGGCGCAGGGCGAGACCCTGCACGTGCGCGTCCCGAGCTTCCGCGCGACCAAGGACATCACCCTCGAGCAGGACCTGATCGAGGAGATCGGCCGCATCCATCGCTACGGCAACATCGAGGAGCAGACCCTCCAGCTCTCGATCACGCCGCCGCCCCGCGACGAGCGCCGCCGACTCGTCCGCCATCTCCAGGATCGGCTGGCGGGCGGGGCCCGCTTCCGCGAGAACCTCTCGTACTCCTTCATCGCCGACGGCCTCGTCGAGCGCCTCGGCGAAGCCGACCACCCCCACGTCCGCGTCATCAACCCGGTCCACCAGGGCGAGTCCCGCGTCCGGCGCCGGGTCGCCCCGAGCCTGCTCCCCGCCCTCGAAGCCAACCGCCGCCACCACACCGACGTCCGCCTCTTCGAGATCGGAAAGGCCTACGAGCCCGAGCACGCGAACGAGCGCGGCGAGCCCCGCGAGCGCCATCTGCTCGCGCTGGCCTGGGCCGGCCCGCGGCCGAGCGCGAAGACGGCGCGCTACGACGAGGGGCGGCTGCCGCGGCTGCAGGCCGTCGTGAACGAGCTCGTCGATTCCTTCGGGCTCGCGAAGCCGCGCTGGACGAGCGAGGGCGAACGGCCGTCCTGGGCCCATCCCGGCAAGTGTCTCTTCCTCGAGCTCCCGGGCGCCCCGCAGGCCGCCGCCGTCGTCGCCGAGCTCGAGCCCGGCCTCGCGCCGGCGCTCGGTCTCTCGGGCGATCTCGACAGCGAGGTCGCCCTCGCCGAGGTCTGTCTCGACGCGCTGCTCGCCGCCGAGCGCCGCGGCAGCGCCTATCGCCCCCTGCCCCGCTACCCCGGCATCAAGGTCGACGTCGCCGTCGCGGTTCCCGAGTCGACCCGCGCGGGCGAGCTCGTGGCCCTCGTCGAGACCGCCGGCAAGGGCCAGGTCGTCGACGTCGAGCTCTTCGACCTCTACCGCGGCAAGTCGATCGGCGAAGGCCGCAAATCCCTCGCCTTCCACGTCCTGCTCCAGGCCGAAGGCCGCACGCTCACCGACCAGGACGAGCAGAAATTCCTGCAGCGCTTCGAGAAGCTCGTCTCCGACGCGGGCGGAGAATTGCGCAAGGCCTGACTGTCCGTTTCGTCGGGTCTCACAAGGCTCGACCGGCACGGCGCTCGGGGGCGCGAATGGCTCGGCCCCGATGTGGATCGCTTCGCGTCCCGTGCATCGCGCCTTCGGCGCTCGCTGCACGGCTTCGGACGTCGGCACTGCGCTTGACTTCGCGCCCCCGAACACCGCACCGATCGCTCGCGTCGAGCTGAACGCGGCGAGACGTCCCGTCGTACAGCTCGACAAATGCTCGCCGAAGGCGCGCTGCACAAGACGCGTCCGACGCGACACAGGGGACGCGAATGGCTCGCCCTCGTAACGGGGGGCGTCGCTTCTCGCACGGATTTGCTTCTGCAGACCGCAAGCTGGGACGGGCTTGGGCTGCGCTTTACTTCGCATCCCCTGTGCCGCGCCGGCCGCTCCTGCTGTGCCGGAGCGTGCCGTGCAGTGATGCGCCGGGGCGGGACGAGACGAACCGAGTCGAACGAATCTCGGGCATCCTACGAACGAGACGCATCGGCGCGCTGAACCGGAGCGCCTCCAACACCCATCACGAGACCGGTCGGCTCGACTGCGAGCGACCGGTGCGGTGCACGGGACACGAAGTCAAGCGCAGCCGGAGGTCGTTTTTGCGCAGCGTACCGTCGAGTCCGCAGCAGGCGAGAGGCAAAGAGGGCCGTGCCACGGGCGAGCCATTCGTGTCCCGTGCGCCGCGCCGGTCGCGACTTGTGGGCGGGTCGGGCGACTAAGCCGCGTGCATGCGGGCCCGGAAGTGTTTGCCCTTGACCGCGTAGTCGGCGACGTGCGACGCGCACCAGGCGTTCGGCTTGACCAGCACCGGGAAGCCCGAGCCCGCGACCATGCCGGCGAGCTGCTTCACGTAGTCGCTCGAGTCGAAGCGTTCGTCGGGATTGGCGTCGACGTGGACCCAGATCTGCTGCTGCGAGGGGGAAAGCTCGAAGGCCTCGTAGAGCTTGATGGCGAGGTCGAGGGAGAGCCAGGTCTCGGTCGAGAGCTTCTCGAAGAGCGAGATCTCCTTGCGGTCGAAGCGGCGGGTGTAGAAGACGCGACCGCCCTTGCCGGGATTCAGCACGCAGGCGACGGTGACGAACTCCATGCGGGTCGCGGATTTCTGGGCGTCGGTCCCGATGTGCACCGTCTGCCCGGCGCGCACCAGCGCCCCGATGCTGCTCATCATGTCGAGCACCTCGGCGCCCCCCAGCGTCCACCAGCGGCTCTCGAGCTCCAGAGACATCTTGCTGCGCATCGACCGTTTCCTCTCCGTGGCGACTCCGTGTTCTCTCCGTGGTCCTGCCGCGTTCTGTGCGGCTTTCCGTCCGCCGGTCCCCGAAACGACGAAACCCCCGCGCGGGGGCGCAGGGGTTTCAGTTTCCGATCTCGGCGGTCTCGGCGTCGTTCGCTCTTCCGGGTCGGGGCCCGTCGAAGGCTGGCCTCATCGCGCTCGCGCGATCCCGATCGGCTCGGCCGCCCGGTTCGCCCCCGGGCTGCCGGTTTCGTTGGATCGCTTCGGCTCGACGCAAGGTCCGCTCCTTCCGACTCGGGCTCCGCTCATTCCCCGCTTCGTCCTGCCGGCGTCGAAAGTCGAGCGTCTCGGCGGGACGATTGAATTGTCGGCGTGGCCCTGGGTCGAGTCAACCCCGCCCCGGGCCGCTGCGCGCCGCGCCATCCGATCGTCATGCGAACTTGAACTCCCCCTGATCGAGGACGATGTCGCCGTTCTGGTTGCGCGTGACGAAGAGCGCGGTCTTGCCGTCGACCCACATCTGGATCGTCAGCGCATCGCCCGGCATCACCGGCTTCGAGAAGCGGCCGTCCATCGCCTTGAAGCGGGTCGGATCCGAGCCGCAGAGGGTGTGCAGCAGCGCGCGGCCGGTGAAGCCGTAGGTGCACAGGCCGTGGAGGATCGGGCGGTCGAAGCCGCCCATCTTCGCGAAGGCGGGATCGGAGTGGAGCGGGTTGCGATCCCCGGACAGGCGATAGGTCAGCGCCTGATCCTCGCGCGTCGTGTAGACGACCTCGTGATCCGGCTTGCGCGTCGGCAGCTCGAAGGTCGGCGACGGGCCGCGCTCGCCGCCGAAATCGCCGGCGCCGCGGCAGAACATCGACATCTTGACCTTGAAGAGCGGCCGTCCCGTCGCGAGGAGGATCGCGGTCGATTCGAACTCGGCGACCGCGGCCTTGCCCTTGTCCCAGATGCCCGTGATCTCGCCGACCGACTCGATCTCGCCGTCGGGCGGGATCTCTTCGTAGAGCTCGATGCCCTCGGTGCCGTGGACCATGAGGGCGGCGTTGAAGGTCCCGACCTTGTCGAAGGGAATGCCCCCGCCGCCGAGCACCACCGCCATCGTCGGCAGCACGCGCTGGGGCGTGTCCTTCGTGTTCTCGGTCGTGAACTGGAGCTCCTTCGTCCCCGCGCCGACGCCGACCGCGTAGAGCAGCGCGTCCTTCGAAGTCCAGGATCGCCGCGCGGGCTTGCCCTTCGCGCCTACGCTCTTGGGATCGAGTGCCATCGGGGAGTCTCCTTTTGCTGGGCCTTCTCTTATGGGGCCTTCTCTTGCTGGGCCTTCTCGACTGCTCGACTGCGGGTCCGGGCCGGCGCTGCCCGTCGGCTGCCGGCGACTCGCGTTCGCGGGAATCGATTCGCGACTTCGCGCAAAGACCTTCGTCACCGAGGGTATTGGCGAGGCGACTAGAGTTACACTAGGGCTTTGCCCTTGTCGATCCACCGGGAAGCCCCATGAATCAATCGCTTCGTCGTCCGGACGCCGGAACCCTCCGAGCCCTCCCCTCCTTCGCGGCGATCCTGGCGTTCCTGACGCTCGCCCTGTCCCTGCTGGCTCCGGCGCAGGCCGAAGCGGCGTGCCTCCCCGATCCGCCGAGCGACGACGGTACGGTGGTCTGCCTCGGGACCGACGAGACGGGCTTCGACGCGAGCGGCGCGACCCGCGTGACGATCACGACCTCCGGCGCCGCCACGCTCGACGACAGCGATCCCGGTCTCGACAGCGCGATCCTCCTCGGCGACGACAGCAACGTCGAGATCGGCGAGGACGCGACGGTCACCGTGAACGGCAACGGCGCCTACGGCATCCGCGGCGACGACGACAACTTCGTCGAGAACCAGGGCACGATCGTCGTCGAGGGCGACGACGCGCGCGCGATCTCGATCGACGAGAACACCACCGGCGTGCTGCCCAACGGCGCGGTCAACGGCGGCACGATCCGGATCAACGGCGATCGCGGCATCGCGCTCGAGACCGGCGAGAACTCCGGCGTCGCGAACTCGGGCACGATCGAGCTGAACGGCGCCGAGGGCATCGGCCTCTCGGCGGGCAACCGCACCGATCGCACGAAGGCCGCCAACATCACCCACGGCACCGGCGCGAACCTGTTCGTCACCGGCGCCGACGGCGTCGGGCTGAAGGTCGGCGACGGCTGGGTCGACGGCACCGTGCGCGACCACGATTCCAACCCGGCCACCCCCGATCGCCTCGTCCCCAGCGCCGCCGGCGTCCGGATCCAGGGCTTGATCAGCGTGATCGGCAACGACTCGACCGGCGTGTTCGTCGGCGACGAGTCGAACCTCGCCGGCAACCACAACAGCCTGACGACCGTCTCCGGCACGGTCGCCGTCTCGGGCGCGAACGCCGTCGGCCTCTCGCTCGGCGGCAACGACCTCTTCGACCGCTTCGACCTGAATTCGACCGCCGCGATCGGCAGCTCGCTCAGCCTCGACGTGAGCGGCTCGATCACCGGCGACGCCGACTCGGGAGCGCTCGTCGTGTTTCGCGACTTCGTCGCCGACCGGGAGAACCGCCTGCGCGTGACGGCCGCCGGCGAGATCCTCGCCAACGTGAACGCCGTCGCGATCCGGGGCTCCGACGGCGACGAGCTGATCGCCAACATCGGCGAGATCCGCGGGCGCATCGAGCTGCAGGACGGCGACGACCGCTACCTCCACTTCGCCGGCGCGACCCGCACGGGCGTGCTCTCGGGCGGCGCCGGCGACGACGAGGTGCTGCTCTCCGGCGCTCGCGCCGAGGCGGATACCTTCGACGTGAGCGGCCTGCAGAGCATCGAGACCCTGCGCCTGCTCCAGGGCACGGCGCAGAATCGCGCGACGCCGTGGATCCTGACCGGCACGAGCGGCTTCACGGGACGCACCGTGGTCGACGACTTTGCGACCCTCGAGATCCCCGACCCGATCACCCTCGGCGGCGCCCTCGAGGTCGCCGACGAGGGCACGATCCGCGTGACCCTCGACGGCACGACGCCGCCGCTGACGATCCAGGGCGCGGCGACCCTCGACGGCACCCTCGAGGTCGTGCAGGGCGAGAACCTGACGC
>JBIPOQ010000228.1:0-6116 GCA_044379055.1 Myxococcota bacterium | reverse complement strand
CCGGGAGCATCTCGGCTTCATCTTCCAGCAGTACAACCTCCTGCCCGCGCTCACCGCCGCCGAGAACGCCGCGATCCCGCTCGTCGCCGACGGCGTGCCGCTCGCCCTCGCCGCCCGGCGCGCGCGGGCGACCCTCGCGCGGATCGGCATGGCCGACCACGCCGACAAGCGCCCGAACCAGCTCTCGGGCGGTCAGATGCAGCGGGTCGCGATCGCCCGCGCGCTCGTCCACGGACCGAGCGTGATCGTCTGCGACGAGCCGACGGCGGCCCTCGACGAGCAGACGGGGCGGACCGTCATGGAGATCCTGCGCGAGATCGCGAGCGACCCGGCCAACGCCGTCCTGGTCGTGACCCACGACAATCGCATCTACCACTTCGCCGATCGGATCGTGACGATGAACGACGGGCGCATCACGGGCGAGATGACGCCCCCGAGCGCCTCGGAGGAAACGCATGCCTGAGGGAATCCTGGTTCGTTATGGCCTGCCGCTGGTCGCGTTCGCGCTCTTCGGCTTCGCGCTCGCGACGACCCTCTCGCAGCCCGAGCGCAGCGGGGCGGAGCCCGCCCTCGCCGCCCCGACGACGTCGTTCCGCGCCACCGTCGCCGGCGTCGGCGTCGTCGAGCCTCGCGGCGAAGCGGTGTCGATCGGGACCCAGCTGCCGGGCATCGTCACCGCGGTCCACGTCCACGCCGGCGATCGGGTCCGCATCGGGAGCCCGCTCTTCACGATCGACGATCGCGCGGCCCACGCGGAGCTCGGCCTCGCCGAGGCGCAGGCGGAGTCCGCCGAGGTCGCCCTCGCGGATGCGCAGGACCAGTTCGAGCGTGCACGCCGGAGCTTCGAGCAGAAGGCGACGAGCGACGCCGAGGCAACGCGCAGGCGCTTCGCCGTCGAGATCGCGCGCGGGCGTCACGCCGAGGCGCGCGCGCGCGTCGGCGTGATCCGGACGGAGATCGAGCGGCTCACCGTCGGGAGTCCCATCGCAGGACTCGTCTGGCGCGTCGACGTGCGCCCCGGCGAGTTCGCCCAGGCGGGCCCCCTCGCCTCGCCGCTCGTCGTCGTCGGCGACGACGAGGTCCTGCACGTCCGGGTCGAGATCGACCAGACCGATGCCCACCGCGTACGCCCCGAGGCCGCCGCCGAAGGGAGCCTCCGCGGCAACGCCGAGCGCCGCTTCCCGCTCGCCTTCGTCCGCTTCGAGCCCCTCGTCCAGCCCAAGCGCGCGCTCACCGGCGACGGAACGGAGCGCGTCGATACGCGCGTGCTCGAGGTGGTCTACGCCCTCGAGAAGACGTCGCCTGCGCCCTTCGTCGGTCAGCAGATGGACGTCTTCATCGAGGCGGAGTCGATCGGGATCGAGGAACAAGGCGCGCCGGCTCCCGCGAAGACGGGAGCCGGCGGCTGATTCGAGCGACCCAGGACGAGCGCGATCAGTGCGGCATCGCCCCGGCAGCGGCCTCGATGGGCGCGCCGTGGGCGTCGGGCGCCGTCGCGTGTCCCTTCGGCGTCGGGTGCCAGCCCATCAGGGCCAGCAGGACGAAGAATCCGATCACATAGCCGATGGCCACATGCCAGCCGCTCGCGAGCCAGCGGCCGACGGACTTCGCCTCGGGGTACATGTTCGAGATCGCGACGCCCGCCGACGAGCCGAACCAGATCATCGAGCCGCCGAAGCCTACCGAGTAGGCGAGCATGCCCCAGTCGTAGCCGCCCTGCTTGATCGCCAGCGCCGTGAGCGGGATGTTGTCGAAGACCGACGACAGGAAGCCGAGCCCGAACGACGTCTGCCACGACGCCGCGGGGAGCTTCTCGACGGGCATCATCGTCGCCGAGAGCACGAGGGCCAGCAGGAAGATCGAGCCCTTCGACGCTTCGGGCAGGAGCGACCAGGTCGGCTTGCGCCACGGTGCGGTCACGACGATCGCGAGCCAGACCGCCACGCCGATGAACGGGAACGACTCCGCTTCGGCCGGGTAGTGGAGGTTGATCAGGAGGTTCGCCGAGATCGCGGCCGCGAGGATGACCGCGACGACGCCCATGCGGGACCAGTCGACGTGGAGGTTCTTCGGGGCGTCCTTGACGATCGGCGAATGCTTGTGCTGCTGGAAAGCCGCCGGAATGCCGAACACGACGAGCGCCACGACCGCAGCGACGTAGGCATGGAAGACCGACGACGGCGAGATCCCGCTGATCCACATCATGGTCGTCGTCGTATCGCCGACGACGCTGCCCGAGCCGCCGGCGTTCGAGGCCGCGACGATCGCGGCGATGTAGCCGATGTGGACCCGGCGGTTGAAGACCGTCTGCGCCATCGCCCCGCCGATCATCGCCGCGGCGATGTTGTCGAGGAACGACGACAGGAAGAACACCATGACGAGCAGGACGAAGGCGCCCTTCCAATCGTCCGGGAGGTACTTCGGCAGGAGCTTCGGGAGCTCGCTCTCCTCGAAGTGGTTCGCGAGCAGCGCGAATCCGGTCAGGAGGCAGAAGAGGTTGACGACGACCACCCATTCGTGGCCGAGATGCGAGACGAGGCCCGCGAACCCGACGCCGTGCTTGAAGCTGCTGAAGAAGAGGTTGTAGAGCGTGATGACCGAGAGACCGGTCAACGCGACCTGGAGCGTCTTGTTGTGGAAGAGCGCGACGCCGAGCAGGGTCGTGGCGAAAAGGAGGAAATCGATCGGGATGCCGGCCACCATCGGAAGCGGCGGGCGCTCGAAGCTCTCGGCCACCGCCGGCAGGGACCACATCAGCAGCGTCGCCACGACGAGGATCGGGCGCAGTTTCCAGGAACGAGGCATCAGGGCTCCCTTCGATGATGGAGCTCGCTTCAGCCGCGACGGTCGTGCGCGATCACTCGGCGCGACTCGACGAGGGGAACGGAGCCCATGTTGATCCGGATCGACTCTCCCAATGAGCAGGCACGCGGCGCACACCCTATCACAGCATCGATCGCTCGAAATGCCCGATTGGACGCATCGACGGACCGCCATCCGGAAGGTCTCTGGCGACCCGGGCAGCGTCGCCCTCCGTCGCGTCCGCGCCGTCGCCCTCGCAGGCGTCAACGCGCGCGCAGCTCCTCGAGATAGCCCGCGCGCTCCTTCGCCTCGACGAAGGAGAAGGTGCAGAGCACGCGGTCGACGAGCCCGCCGAAGCGGGCCTTGAGGGCCGAGGCGACCTTCGCCGGCTCGGCGACGATCGCGAACTCCTCGAGGATCTCGTCCCGGATCAGCTCGCCCATCGCCTGCCAGCCGCCCCGCTTCGAGAGGCGATTGAGCTCGGCCTGGAGATCGCCCCAGCCATGGGTCTCGAGGACCCCGCGATAGGCCGGGGTCGAGCCGTAGAAGCCGATCTGGGCGGCGACGGCGGTCCGCATCGCCTCCCATTCCGACTCGTCGCGGCCGGTCACGATGAAGGCCGGATAGCAGAGCTCGACGTCGCGCCGGGTCCGCCCGGACCGCGCGAGCCCCCGCTCGAGGGCCGGATGGCTCACCTCGCGCAGGTAGCGCGCGGTCGTGAACGCATGCACGAGCATGCCGTCGGCCACCTCGCCGACGACCTCCGTCATCTTCGGCCCGACGGCCGCGAGCACGACGCGCGGCGGGCCGTAGGGATTGTTCTTCGGGACGAAGGTCGGCGTCATCAGCGTGTGCGTGTAGTGCTCGCCGCGGAAGGCGAGCGGCTCGCCCTCGTACCAGCAGCGCCAGATCGCCCGCATCGCGAGCACGAACTCCCGCATGCGCGCCGCGGGCGCCGACCAGGGCATGCCGAAGCGCTTCGTGACGTGGGGCTTGATCTGGGAGCCGAGGCCGAGGATGAAGCGGCCCTTCGAGAAGGCCTGCAGGTCGTTGCCGATCTGGGCGACGGTCATCGGGTTGCGCGCGAAGGCGACGGCGATCGAGGTCATGAGCTCGATCCGCTCGGTGTGCTCCGCGGCGAGCACGAGGGGCAGGAACGGATCGGAGTCGATCTCCGCCGTGACCAGCGCGTCGAAGCCCTCCGCCTCGAGCGCGCGCGCCGCGGCGCCGACCTTCGAGAGATCCGAGAGGCCGAGGAGCCCCGAATCGACCTTCATCGCGTCTCCTCCTCTACTTCTGCCGCTCGGCGCGCCCCGTGCGGAGACGCCCGAATTGCTTCAATGTTCCTACCAGAGTCGCGCCGAAGGTGTCAACCGGGGATCTCCCGCCGATGCCCGGCTGCTAGTCGAGGAGAGCCCCATGGCCCGGCCGATCCGGATCGCGAACTGCTCGGGCTATTTCGGCGACCGGGCGACCGGCATGCGCGAGATGGTCGAGGGCGGGCCGATCGACGTCCTGACCGGGGACTGGCTCGCCGAGCTGACGATGCTGATCCTCGCGCGGACCCGCGCGAAGCGACCGAACGGGGGCTATGCGCGGACCTTCGTGACCCAGCTCGAGGAGGTCATGGGGACCTGCCTCGAGCGCGGCATCAAGGTCGTCTCGAATGCGGGCGGCCTCGATCCCGAGGGCTGCGCCCGCGAGCTCCACGAGATCGCGACGCGCCTGGGCCTCTCGCCGAAGATCGCCTTCGTGCGCGGCGACGACCTGATGCCGCGCCTCGACGCGCTGGTCGGGAGCGGGGCCCTCGTGCATTTCGAGACCGGCGAGCCGATCCGCGATCCCGGCCGCTTCCTGACCGCGAACGCCTATCTCGGCTGCTTCGGCATCGTCGACGCCCTCGAGCGCGGCGCCGACATCGTCGTCACCGGCCGCGCGACCGACGCGGCGATCGTCTGTGGTCCCGCCGCCTGGCACCACGGCTGGAAGCGCGACGACTGGGACGCCCTCGCCGGCGCCGTCGTCGCGGGCCACCTCATCGAGTGCAGCAGCCAGGTCACGGGCGGCAACTACGCCTTCTTCCAGGAAGTCCCCGGCCTCGAGCACATCGGCTTTCCCTGGGCCGAGATCGCCGCCGACGGCAGCTGCGTCGTCGGCAAGCACGACGGCACCGGCGGCCAGGTCTCCCTCGGCACCGTGACCTCCCAGCTCCTCTACGAGATCGGCGGCCCCCGTTATTTCGGCCCCGACGTCACCGCCCGCTTCGACACGATCCGGGTCGAGGAGATCGCCCGCGATCGCGTGCGCGTCCACGGCGTGCAGGGCGAGCCGCCGCCCGACACCCTCAAGGTCTGCATGAACCGCGACGGCGGCTACCGCAACGACATGCGCGTCGCGCTCGCCGGCCTCGACGTCCTGGCCAAGGCGAAGGTCGTCGAGGCGGCCTTCTGGCGCGCCTGCCCGTACGGGCCGGACGACTACCAGCAGGTGACGACGCGGGTCCTGCGGACGGACAAATCCGATCCGGCCTCGAACGAGGAGGCGATCGCGGTCTGGCACGTCTGCGTCAAGGATCCCGACGAGAAGAAGGTCGGCCGCGCCTTCTCGAATGCCGTGGCGGAGCTCGCCCTCTCGTCGATCCCGGGCTATTTCGGGCTCGGCGGCGGACCGTCCGAGGCGAAGCCCTTCGGCGTCTACGAGCCGGCGAGCGTGCCGGCGGCCAGCGTGCCCCAGGAGGTCGTGTTCGTCGGCGGCGACGCGCGGCGCATCGAGTCGGTCGCTCCGGGCGGCGAGGTCCGCATCGTTTCCGCGCCGGGACCGACCGCAAAGCGCCCGACCGGGCCGACCCGGCGCGTTCCGCTCGGCCTCGTCGTCGGCGCGCGCTCGGGCGACAAGGGCGGGAACGCGAATCTCGGCGTGTTCGTGCGCAGCGACCCCGCCTGGGCCTGGCTCGACGATTTCCTGACGACGGAGCGCCTCGTCGCGCTGCTGCCCGAGCTCGCGGATTTCGAGATCGAGCGCCACCGCTTCCCGGCGCTCCGGAGCCTCAACTTCGTCGTCCACGGCCTGCTCGAAGAGGGCGTCGCCGCGGCGACCCGCCAGGACGGTCAGGCGAAGAGCCTCGGCGAATGGCTGCGGGCGCGGCAGGCCGAGATTCCCGAGGCCCTGCTCCGCTGATCGGCGCCGCCGCGAGCCCGGCTTCGCTCAGCCCCGCAGCCGGGTCTCCGGCGGGATCTCGCGCTGCCCCGGGTCGGGATTGACGAGCTCGACCTCGCCCTCGATCGACACGCCGGCGCCGAAGCGGAAATCGCCCC
>JBIPOQ010000227.1:0-6121 GCA_044379055.1 Myxococcota bacterium | reverse complement strand
GGCGTGCTCGAGCAGGAACCGCTCGTCATCGGGCAGGCCGTCGAGTCGGATTCCGCTCTCGAGGGGCCAGTCGCCCACGATCCGGGTGGCGAGCGCGCGATCCTCGTCGACCCAGAGCCAGCGTTGGGAGTCGAGCGATTCCGCGAGCTCCGCGTGGAGGAGCTCGAAGACCTCCGCTTCCGCTTCGCAGGAGTTGAGCCCTGCGAGCAGGCCCCGCGCCAGGAGATCGAGCCGACGCTCGACGTCCTCGGCATGGGAGCCGCGGGCGAGCTCCGAGCGACTCGAGGGCACGGCTCGCGGGCGATGCTCCCACGCGGCGAACTCGTCCTGGGCACCGAGCGCCTCGCGAACGGCACTTCGCAGGAACGCGGGACTCCAGGGCTTCGCGACCACGAACGAGAGGCCCGCTCGATCGAGATCCGCACGTCGGAGCGCAACGACGTCCTCGGCGATGACGAGGGCTCGTCGCACGGCAGGATGGGACTGGCGGACCTCGACCAGGAAATCGAGGCCGCGAGCGCCCTCGCCGAGCTCCTCGTCGACCAGGATCAGGGCGACGGGTCTGCGCGCGAGTCGTAGCCGGGCCTCTTCGATCGAAGAGGCGGTCTCGGCGAGCACCCCGGGCTGCGCGACGACCTTCGCGAGCGCGAAGCGCGATCCGACGACGGGATCCACGATCAGGATCCGCGCGGGCTCGCGCGAGGAGGAGCGACGAGGGGGGAGCGACGCTTCCGTGCGCTCACGGAAGATGTTTCCGCCCTCTTCGTTCATCATGACGGGATCCCTTCCGCAATGCAATCCGCGAACCCGTGAAACGTTTCAACGATCGGCCCCTGAGATGTCCGCTTGAGCGTTATTCGTGCAATCTTGCAGCAGGGATGGAATGGCGTTCAGACTGCGAATCCGACGCGCTTCCGCATGGGGAGAAGCGTCGGCCCGTCGACGGGGAATCGCATAACGGGGCCCCGATGGAAACACCGAGGACCCGATCGGGGAGCGGCCGGGGACCGGCCGACAGGGCGGCCGATCAGTCGACGCGGGCAGTGGGCTCTGCGGGTCGACGCTCGAGTCGACGAGAGGGATCGTCGAGGGGATCGCGCTCGAAGACGAACTCGACGCGCCGGTTCGTCACCCCCTCCTTCGAGGAGTCGTTCGGAACGAGCGGGCGGGTCGATCCGAAGCCGGCGACGACCACCCGACCGGGATCGATCCCTCCTGCGTCGAGCATGTAGCGCAGGACGGCGATCGAGCGGGCAGCCGAGAGGTGCCAGTCGGTCGGGAAACGATCCGATTCGACGTCGGACTCGTCGGTGTGACCCTCGATCGAGAGGGAGTTGGGGAACGCCTCGGTGATGCGGATGATCTCGTCGAGGAAGACGAAGGAGATCGGGAGGAGCTGATCCGACCCCGACTGGAAGAGCGCGTTCGCCGTCACGCGAATGATCACGCCCCTTTCCCCGACGTCGGCCTCGACGACGCGTGAGAGGTGGTTCCTCGCGATCGCCTGCTGGACCTGCTGCATGATCTTCTGATCGTTCGATGGCCCCTGGCTCGCCCGCTGTGTTCGGGAGGCTTCACAACGGGACGACGGCCGGGATTCCCAATCCACGACGTTCGGACTCGAGCTCCGCAGCGTTTCGGGGTCGATCGTACCGAGCGCGGACTGGATGGATTCCATCGATTCGCGAAAGAGCTGCCTGTCGGTGTTCGCGAAGGAGAGCATCAGGACGAAGAAGACGAGCAGATTGCTCATCAGATCGCCCATCGTGGCGAGCCACGCCGGTGCGCCCTCCGGACAGACGTGCTCTTCCGCTTCGCTCGGGTCGAGACCCATGGCGTGCTACTCCGAGGCCATGGCCTCGCGTTCCTTGGGAGAGAGAAAGGCCGCCAGCTTGCTCTCGATGACCATCGCGTTGTCGCCCTTCAGGATCGAGTCGACACCGATGATGGCCATCTTCTTGACGGTGACCTCCTCTCCGGTCCGATTGACGAGCTTCTCCGCGATCGGTCCGCAGATGAGGAATGCAATGAGCGCTCCATACAGCGTCGTGAGCAGCGCGATGGCCATCGCGGGTCCGATGGCATCGGGATCGGCGAGGTTCTGGAGCATCTGGACGAGGCCGACGATCGTGCCGATGAGGCCCATTGCAGGTGCGGTGCCCGCCATGAACTTGAAGAGCTTCTGCCCGCGATCGTGGCGCTCCTTCATCGCGGAGAGCTCGCCGATGAGGGCCTCCTTGATGACGTCGGGGCTCAATCCGTCGACGCCGAGGCGGACCCCGCGAGCCAGGAACGGATCGTCGATCAGCTCGCCTTCCAGCGCGACGAGTCCCTCCTTGCGAGCCTTGTTCGCGAGGCTGACGATGACCGGGATCATCTCGGCCTTCGGCCTCGACCGATCGAGGAAGGCCTGGATGGCGCACTTGAAGCCCGAAAGGACGTATTCGAGCTTCTGATTGATGAAGCAGGTGGCGAAGGTGCCGCCGAAGACCACGATCACGGAAGGGATGTCGACGAAGGGCAGGATGCCGCCGCCGAGCATCATCGCCCAGCCGACGACGCCGAATCCGCCCAAGAGTCCGATGATCGTTCCCAGATCCATGCGAAGCCGGCCTCCGCGGCTCCCGAACCCGGTCCGGAACCGATGCCAACACGTCGCCTATCGACGCGGGTCGACGGTGGCTCGATCCGGACGAGACCCGACGGACGGATCCGCAAAATCACGGAGCCCGTCTGTCCGGAATTCCGATCGGGGATTCGATCCGGGGAATTTCGATCAGGGGTTGTTGGCGAGCTCGTTCGGGCGGGTCCGAACCGTGTACTCGAGCCGGTCGGTGAAGACCTTGATCGGCGCCCATTCGGGCAGCTCGGACATGCGCGGCATGCCGAGGGTCATCGCGCCGGTCGGGTCGATGACCCAGGGATCGCTCGGATCCTCGAACCAGAGCGTGACCATGTGGTGCTGGCCGTCGGAGGGCCGAACGACGATGGCGCGGTAGACCTCGGTCTCGGCGAAGCCGAGATCGCGGAGCGCATGGAAGACGAGGAGCTCGAGGCCGTCGCAGTCGTCGCCGCCACGCGCGAGGGTCTCCTCGAAGGTGGCCCAGTGGTCGACGGCGCCGTCTTCCCGGTAGACCTGCTTCGCCTCGGCCTGGATCCACTCGGCCACGTCGGCGGCCATCGCGCGCTTGCGCTCGGCGCGGAAGCGGAAGTATTTGGCGCGCAGCCCGTTCTCGTCCTGCTGATCGGTCGGGAGGCTGCGGTTGGCCTCGCTCCAGCCCGCCGACTCGACGGCCGGACCGCTCTCGAGCGGCGCCAGGAGCTCGGCGTCGAATCGCTCGCGCCGCTGCCAGCCCTCGATCTTCGGGCTCCAGACGTCGTCGGGCGCGGGGATCTCGAAGTAGCTCGCCGCGACGGTCTCGGTGGGCTTCGTGGGGATCCCGGAGCAGCCCATCCCGAGCCCGAGCAGGAGTCCGGCCGCGCCCGGCGCCAGGCGTCGGGTCAGGGTTCGGCGATCCGATCGGGTCCACATGACCTCGTCATCGGTCGCGTGCCATGAGAAATGAAGGGGGGGAGCTCGACCGGACGCAAATCATCCCGCCACGAACCGGAGATCCGGGTCGAGGCAGCAGTCCGGGCGCAGGCCCGCGGCACTAGCCCGGGATCATCACGTTCTGGGCATCGCCGAGACGGACGAGCGTGAACAGCACCACGAAGAAGAGGATCATCATCGGGATTCCGCCCAGGACGTAGAGCCAGGAGGCGAGATCCCCGTTGATCCCGGGTCCGTCTTCGTTGATCGGCTTCTGCTCGTTGTGGGAATCCGACATGAAAGGCTCCTCTTCCCTCGCGTTTTTCTCGCGCTCTTCTCGCGTTTCTCTCGCGTTCTCGCTCGCTCCTTGCTGAACTCGAGCGCTTCCGGGAGGTCCCGCGGCATCCCGGGGGTGCCCTTCCGGCGGGGCAGAACTTAGCCCCTGAGCCGGGGCTCGCCATGCCGCAAATGATCTAGTTTTCGACCGTCGGCGCCGACGGACTGGCCGCGACGACCCGCCACTCGGCCGGGACCCCCGCCAGGTCCGCCTCGATGCGGAGCTCGCGAAGGGCCTTCTCCGCCTCGTCGAGGGCTTCGCGATTTCGGACCAGCTCCTGGCGGAGCTTGAAGGAGAGCGGCGAGTTCCCGTCCCCGGCCGTCTGCCCGGCCGCCCCGGGCGGAGCGACCGACCACTGACTGGCGCCGCCCGTCTCGGCCAGACCGTCGAGCTCCCGCCGCGTCTCGGCCAGGCTCTCGCGGGCCTCCCCGATGGCCTTCTCCGCACGGGTGAAGCGCCGTCGCCATTCGTCCTCGGACGCGCCGGCGACCGGGCGCGGGTCTTCCTTGGTCATGAATCCCGTCGGGAGCTTCAGCAGATCGTCGAGGCCAGGCTCGCCCTTCCCTGCCCCGCCCGGCTCCCCGGGCAACGCTCGCCCGGGCACGCTCAAGACGTCTTCGCTTTCCGACCCTGCCGTACCGGACGCGGCCTCCTCGGCCTCGGCCCGGACCGATGCGGTCCCGAGCAGGAGCAGGACGAACCCGAATGCCCCCGGCCCGATGGCCCACGTCGGGGGACGAAGCCATCCGCCGCCTGCTCGTCGACCGCTCTTCTTCATCGCCCTTCCCCTGCACGGCCTGCCGGCCGCGCGTTCTTCGAGCCGCCCTCGCCGCGATCCCGGATCGCCTCTCGCGACGATAGCGGACGCGCCTGCCGTCGAATCCCCGGACGGGCCGGGCCAATCCGTGGTCAAGGGGGCCTGCGAACCGCCGATACGACTCGAGATCGTCGAGGCCGCGGGGTCCCCGGGCCCGCGGAGTCCTGCTGCAAAGGAACGCCGATGGAACGGGAAAAGCTGTACCGGCTGCTCCGACTCGGACTCGAGAAGGGCGCCTCCGACATCCACTTCCAGGTCGGATACCTCCCCCTCTATCGCTTCCACGGCGAGCTCGTCGAGCTTCGCTACAAGGTCCTGACACCGCAGGACACGGAAGAGATCGTCCGCATCCTCATCGAGCACGACCCGCTCGGACAGGATCTCGACTTCAACGAGCGCGATCTCGCCTTCGAGCTCCCGGGCGAAGGTCGCTTCCGCGTCAACATCTCGCGCCAGCGACGCTATTTCAACATCGTGCTGCGGGTGATTCCGCTGCAGATCAAGACCTTCGCGGATCTGAACCTGCCGAGCGTGCTCGGCGACATCGCCCAGGTTCGCCGCGGGCTCGTGCTCGTGACCGGTCCGACGGGCATGGGCAAGTCGACGACGCTCGCGACCATGCTCAACGAGGTCAATCGACACCGCAAGAGCAAGATCGTGACCGTCGAGGATCCGATCGAGTTCGTCTTCACCCACGACCGCAGCATCATCACGCAACGCGAGATCGGAACCGACACCGCGTCCTTCCCCGACGCCCTGCGCGCGGCGCTCCGCCAGGATCCCGACGTGATCATGGTCGGCGAGATGCGCGATCTCGAGACCGTCGACACTTCGCTGAAGGCCGCCGAGACCGGCCATCTCGTCTTCTCGACGATCCACACGGCCGACGTCGCCTCGACGATCAACCGCCTCGTCTCCTTCTTCCCGACCGAGGAGCATCTGCAGGTGCGCGCGCGACTCGCGGACAACCTGAAGGCCGTCGTCTCGCTCCGCCTGCTGATCAACAAGAAGCAGAACGGCCGGGTGCCGGCGGTCGAGGTGATGCGTTCGACGCGCTCGATCCAGGAGTGCATCAAGGATCCGGCCCGGACCCACGAAATCACGGACCTGATCGCGCGCGGACGCAGCGAGCGCATGCAGACCTTCGATCAGCATCTCTTCGACCTGTTGAAGGCGAACAAGATCACCATCGAGGAAGCCCTCAACACCGCCTCGAACCCGACGGATTTCCAGACCCGGCTCGAGATGGAGGGGCTGCTCCACGACGACGGCGAAGTCGATGCGAAGCCCGAAGCGCTGTTCGACATCGAACCCGACGACCGGTTCTAGGGAGAGGCCGCCCATGGATACCCGAAAAGGGACGGCCGAAGACGATCGACTCGTGCGATCGCTGCGCATCACGGCGAGCCAGACCTCTGGACTCGCCGGAGGAGGC
>JBIPOQ010000226.1:0-6123 GCA_044379055.1 Myxococcota bacterium | reverse complement strand
AAGCAAAAGGCGGCGCGAAGCGCGCGTCGCAGCCGCCCGGCGGCTCGACCTTGATCACCTCCGCGCCGAGGTCCGCGAGCACCCGGCCCGTCGCCTCGCCGAGGGCGGTCGAGAGGTCGAGCACGCGCAGATCGGCGAGCGCCGCGGGCCGTCCCGGGCCCGCGGCGGAATCGGCCTTCGCTGCCGTCATGCCGGGCGGAGCTGGTTCAGCGAGCGCGTGTTGTCGCGCAGGATCTTCTGCTGCTTCGCGTCGTCGAACTTCGCGAGCTCCTTCACGTAGTCGAGCGGCTGCGGCATGCCCTCGATGTGCGGCCAGTCGGAGCCGAAGATCACGCGGTCCGCTCCCATCAGGCGCTCGACCTCGTAGACGTCGTCCTCCCAGAAGGGGTTGATCCAGACGTGCTCGCGGAACATCAGCGTCGGGTCTTCCTTGTAGTAGTTCGCGACGGAGAGCCGATCCCGCGACTGCCGCAGCTTGCGGTAGAGATCGTCGAGGAACTCGGCGCCGTTCTCGATCGAGGCGATCCGCAGGTTCGGGAAGCGCTCGAAGAGCTTCTCGTACGTGATCGTGATCAGGAAGTCGTAGGCCGCACGTTCGATGTTGAAGTGCTTGATGTTGGGCGTGAGCGTCGCCTGGGCGGCGTCGGCGGTGAAGCCGTCCTTGACGTAGCCGTGGGTCGTGTAGCCGGAGTCGCCGGCGTGGATCACGACCGTGATGCCCGCTTCGTTCGCGCGCGCCCAGAACGGATCGAACCGCGCGTGCGCGGGCGAGAAGACGCCGTCCGCCGTATGGATCGCCGCCGGTCGCATGCAGACGACGCGCGCGCCCCGATCGAGGGCCCACTCGAGCTCCTCGCAGGCGAACTTCGTGTCGCACAGCGTGATGTAGGGCGCACCGAAGATCTTGTTCTGGTAGTTGCAGCCCCAGTCCTCGTCGAGCCAGCGGTTGAAGGCGCGGAACTGGACCTTCACCGCCTCGGTGTCGTGCTTGAGGAGCTCCTCATAGAGCACGCCGAGGGTCGGGAAGAGCCACATCGCCTCGATGCCCTGCTCGGCCATCTTCTCGACGCGGGCGGCGTTGTTCATGTAGTAGGCCGGCAGCGGCTCGCGGGCCTGCAATGCCTGCATCATGTTGGTCTTGTTCGGGTTGCCGCGCAGGAAGTCCGAGATGGCGCCGGGCAGGGCGATCGGATCCCAGGTCGGGTTCTTCACGGCGTGGGTCAGCTTGCCGCCCACGATGTGGTGCTTGCGGCCGTTGACCTCCGCCCACTGCACGCAGCGCGGCTGCATGTTCTTCGGGACGTGGCGCGTGAAGGCGTCGAGCGCCTCGTAGTAGTGGTTGTCGCTGTCGAAGGGCTGGTAGCCGAGCTCGCTCATGGCGGCACTCCTCGGAGACGGGACGGGGTGGGTGGTACGGGCGGGACGAGATTAGCCGCGACTCGGGGCCGGCGACCAGTCGACCCGCCCTGAGCCCGTCGATTCGGCCCCGCGCGCCGGCACGAGCTGGCGCGGGAAGGCGCTCAAGCCAGCGGCGCGCCGTACGGGCTCCCGGTTGCCGGTCGGCTGCCGGCGCTGCTCAGCGCGGGGGCTCGAGGAAGACGACGTCGAGGGGCGTCAGCGGATTCGACGGGGGTCGGTAGGCGAGGTGGGGGTTCCAGGCGAGCAGCTGGTCGAGCGTGATCCCCGCGGCCCCGATTCGGGCCAGTCGGGAGACGAGCTCGGCCCAACCCTCGCCGGGCTCGGGCTGGACCTGTCGACGGACCGGCGGCGGGGCGGGGTGGCTCATCGACCTCGCCCCCCGATCCACTCGCCGCGCCGCGCCGTCGAGTAGCCCGAGTCCGCGCGGTGGACCGACGCGCCGTTGACGAACACCTCGCGCACGCCCCGCGCCTTGCGCACGAAGCGGAAGCTCCGTCCCTCGTCGGGCAGATCCCAGGCGAGCTCCTCGGGACCGCGGTCGATCGTCGCCGCGTCGAAGAGGACGAGGTCGGCGGCCTGGCCCCGGGCGAGCCGGCCCCGATCCGGGATCCCCCAGAAATCCGCGACGTCGGCCGATAGGCGTTTGCAGGCCTGCTCGAGGCTCATCGCCTTCCGGGCGCGGACATAACGGGCGAAGAGGTGGCCCGTGTCGCCGTAGGTCGCGAACCGGGCGACGTGGGCGCCGCCGTCGCCGGCGCCGATCTGGACCTGCGGATGGAGCAGCGACGGCGCGATCTTCGCCTCGTCGTCGTGGGCGAGGTCGCTCGCGGTGAAGCGGGCGTCGAGGTCCTCGGCGAGCGAGATGTCCATCAGGACTTCGGCGGGGTGGATGCCGCGCTCGGCCGCGAGCTCGCCGAGGCTGCGGCCGATGTCGCTCGCAGCCTTGCCCGCGGCCCCGGAGAGCCGCGTCTTCGCCAGGGAGAAGACGAGGGCCAGCGGCATCGGCGCCGTGTCGGTCTCCGCAGCGAGTCGCGCGCGGGTGGCCGGGTCGGCGAAGGCCGCTCGGGTCGCGTCGGGGCCTGCCATCAGGACGCCCATCCAGCCCGGCATCGACGAGAAGACGGCGTTCGCGCCGCGCAGGTCGAAGGTCATGTCGATGGGCCGCGTCTGCATCTGCGCCTGGAGGCGGGCGCCGCGGGCCGCCTGCAGCGCGAGCCGCTCGAGCACGCGCTCGACCAGGCCGGGCATCGCGCGGCTCTCGAAGAGGGGCGAGAAGGTGATCGGGATCTGGTGGCGGATCGAGAGCTCGGCCATCTGGTCGATGCGCGTGCAGAAGAGGTCGGCGTCCCAGAACTCGGGCAGGACCTGCAGGGGACGGCCCCGCTCCCCGAGCACCGAGCAGAGGACGTCGAGCTCGCCCATCGTGCCGAGGCGGCAGGGGACCGGGCGGAACTCGTGGTCGATGTCGCAGAAGCTCGTGCTCATGCCGAGGGCGCCTTCGTCGAGGCAGGCGCGCAGGCAATCCGCGAGGCCGCGCAGCTCGTCCGGCGTCGAAGCGCGGTCTCGGCTCGCGAGACCGAGGACGTAGAGGCGCAGCAGGCTGTGGCCCACGAGCGGGGCCGTGTTGATGCCGAGGCCCGGCTCGATTGCCGCGCGGTACTCGCCGAAGGTCTGCCAGGTCCAGCGCAGGCCCGCGTCGAAGGCGCTTCTCGGCATCTCCTCGATCTGCCGGAAGGCGGCGCCGAGGAACTCGCGGTGCTCGGCGCGCAGCGGCGCGAGGGTCAGCGAGCAGTTGCCGGGGATCACGGTCGTGACGCCGTGCTCGAGGGAGGGCGTCGCGAGCCCGTCCCAGGTCAGCTGCGCGTCGTAGTGCGTATGCGGATCGATGAAGCCCGGGGCGATGACGAGACCCGTCGCGTCGACCTCCCGGCGGGCCGGTCCGAGCTCGCCCCGACCGACGGCGGCGATGCGGGTTCCCTCGACCGCGACCGAGCCGAGCTCGGCCGGCTTGCCCGTCCCGTCGCAGACGAGACCATTGCGGAGGACGAGATCGAACATGGGGGCTCCTCGAGCGCGGGCATCGCGCGCCCCCGACTCTCGCGCAAAGCCGGATCGGCGTCACCATCCGTCCCCGATCCCCCGAATGGAGGTCCCCGTCCGTGGAGAAGTTGATCATCGACGCCCGGCTGAACGAGTACACGTTCCGCCAGCCGAACCCGAACGTTCCGTTCTCGCCTGCCGAGATCGCCCGCGACGCCGCCGCGTGTCGGTCCGCCGGCGCCTCGATCGTCCACTACCACGCCCGGGATCCCGAGACCGGCGCGCCCTCGGCCGACGTCGCGCTCTACGCCGAGACCGCCCGCCGGATCCGGGCGGCCTGCGATGCCCTCGTCATGCCGACCCTCGGCGCGAACACCGTCGTCGATCTCGATGCCCGCATCGGCCACATCGAGGTCATGGCGAAGGAAGACGCGACGCGCGCCGATCTCGTGCCCCTCGACCTCGCGAGCCTCTCGCTGCCGATCTGGACGCCGGGCCAGCCGGCGGTCGCCGGCGACGATCTCGTCTACCACAACTCCGTCGGCGTCCTGAAGCGCCTCGCCGCCCGGGCGCGGGCCGCCGGAGCCATCCCGCTCGCCGCCGTCTGGAACGTCGGCTCCCTGCGCCTGCTCGAAGCGCTCGCCCGGACCGGGGTCCTGCCGCGCCGCATCTTCGCCGAGCTCTTCCTCACCGAGGGCGGCCTCATCGCCGGCCATCCCGGCACGCCCCGCGGCCTGCAGGCCCTGGTCGACTTCGTGCCGCAGACGATCGAATGCCTCTGGGCCGTCGCCTGCTACGGCGCGAGCAACCTCGAGCTCGCGCGGATCGCGATCGAGCAGGGCGGACACGTCGCGATCGGGCTCGGCGACTACGCCTATCCCGAGCTCGCGGGGGGCGCCCCGACGAACGCCGAGGTCGTGGCCGAGGTCGTGGCGATCGCGCGGCGCTGCGGGCGGGCGATCGCGACGCCGGCGGAGGTCCGCGAGCGGCTCGCCTGGTCCTGAGGACGAAGCGCGGCAGTCGCGTCGCGTTGCTAGGCTGCGTCGATCGGACCCGAGCGGGCCCGCGAGATCCGCCGGCGTGAGCGCGGGGAAGGAGGAACGATGGGTGCGAGCGATCCCCGTTCGAGCGGGCCGGCGGTGTCTCCCCAGCTGATCCGCAGCGCCGTCGAGGTCGCGGTGCGTCTCGGGGCGATCCTGCTGATGGTGGGCTGGTGCCTCGTCATCATCGCGCCCTTTCTCGGCATCGTGGCCTGGGCGCTCATCATCGCGATCGCCCTCGACGACGCGTTCGAGGCCCTCTGTCGGCGGCTGGGAGGCCGTCGCATCCTGGCCGCGGTCCTTTCCGTCGGGCTCGCCCTCCTGATGATCTTCGGGCCGGCGGTGCTGCTGTCGGAGTCCCTCGTGTCGGCGGCCCAGCAGCTGGCCCACGACCTCAAGGGACGCGAGATCGCGCTGCCGCCGCCCGGTCCCGCGGTGCGCGAGCTGCCGATCGTGGGGCCGGCGCTGTACGAAGCGTGGCTCCGGGCGAGCGAGAATCTCGTCGAGACGCTCGGCCGCCTGCGCCCGCAGCTGCAGGTCGTCTCGGGCTGGCTCCTGACGACGGCGGGCAGCGTCGGCGCGGGCATCCTGCAGCTGATCGCCTCGATCGTGATCGCCGGCGCCATGCTGGTGCGCAGCGAGCTTCGGCGCGAGGCGATCGCGCGCTTCGCGGACCGCATGGCGGGACCGGTGCGGGGGCCGGAGCTCGCGGCGCTCGCGACGGCGACGGTGCGCAGCGTCGTCCAGGGCATCCTCGGTGTCGCGGCGCTGCAGTCGTTCCTGGCCGGCATCGCCTTCGTCGTCGCGGGAATTCCCGGGGCGGGGCTCTGGGCGCTGGTCGTGCTGGTGGCGGCGGTGGTGCAGATCCCGGTCGCGCTCGCGATGGCGATCCCCGTCGCGATCGGGTTCGCGACCCTCGCGACGGCGCCGGCGATCGTGCTGCTCGTCTGGTGCATGGCGGTCGGACTCGTCGACAACGTCCTCAAGCCGATCCTGTTCGGACGCGGCGTCCGGGTCCCGATGCTCGTCATCTTCATGGGCGCGCTCGGGGGCATGTTGACGATGGGCATCCTCGGGCTCTTCCTCGGCGCGGTCGTGCTGACGCTCGGCTTCGAGCTGTTCAAGGCCTGGCTGCTCGACACCGACGCGGGTGTGATTCCGACCGCATCGGCCGGAGCGCTCGCCCCGGCTTCGCCGGCGTCGCGGAGCGCCGAATAGCGCCGGGTCGGAAGCGCCGTGTGCGCGACACGGATGGGCTGGATCAGGCACGCCGGGGGGCCGGAATCCGCGCCGACGCGCAAGGCCATCCCGCACGGGAAACGCCCGCGCGGCGGCCCCCGTCCGGAGCGTCACGCACCGGTCCGCCGACCGCGCCTCGGGTCCGAGGGAGGGCCGACCACCCCAGCCGGAAACGCGACTTCTTCTCTTCCGTTCGCGCGATTTGCGCTCGCACGATCGCGGGTCCCCGCTAGTGTTCCGGTTCCGCTGCGCGACGTCAGTGCGGCGACCTGATGGATCTGGAGGAGACCCCGAAATGTTCAAGATCGAGCACGTAGTCCTCGCCGTGGCGCTCGCCGCGGCGGGCGGTTGTGCGACCGCACCGATGCCCTACAAAGCCCCCGTC
>JBIPOQ010000225.1:0-6129 GCA_044379055.1 Myxococcota bacterium | reverse complement strand
TGGATTGCTGGGGCTACCCGGCGGGAAGGAGGCCGGGAGGGAGTCGCCTTCGGGTTCAATGACACGGGTCGACTGTGGCCACCTCGGCGGATGAACGGAGCATGATTCATACGCAGAACGGAGTCAATCGGAATCTTGGTGGCATTCCGACTCCATCAGATCCCATAATACCCCCGATACCACGCCACGAACCTTCCCATCCCCTCCTCGAGCCCAACCCGCGGCCGATACCCCACCGCCTCCGCCAGCGCGCTCACATCCGCGTAGGTCGCCTTAACGTCCCCCACCTGCATCGGCAGCATGCGCTTGATGGCCTTCTTCCCCGTGCACGCCTCGATGACCTCGATGTACCGCAGCAGCTCGACCGGCCGTTCGCAGCCGATGTTGAAGATCCGCCAGGGCGCGCTCGAGCGCGAAGCGTCGGGGCGCGCGGGATCGTAGGCGGGGTCGGGTTCGGCGGGGCGGTCGTTCGTGCGGACGACGCCTTCGACGATGTCGTCGACGTAGGTGAAGTCGCGCTGGTGGTCGCCGTGGTTGAAGACGTCGATCGGCGTACCTTCGAGGATCTGCTTGACGAACAGGAAGGGCGACATGTCGGGGCGGCCCCAGGGACCGTAGACCGTGAAGAAGCGCAGGCCCGTCGTCGGGATCGCGTAGAGATGGGAGTAGGTGTGGGCCATCAGCTCGTTGGCGCGCTTGGTCGCGGCGTAGAGCGAGACGGGGTGGTCGACGGCGTCGCGTTCGGAGAACGGGGTCTTCGTGTTGCCGCCGTAGACGGAGCTGCTCGACGCGTAGGTCAGATGGGCGACGCGGCCGTGGCGGCAACCCTCGAGCACGTTCAGGAAGGCCTGCAGGTTGGCTTCGCCGTAGGCGAGGGGATGCGTGATCGAATAACGGACGCCGGCCTGGGCGGCGAGATGGATGACGCGCTCGGGGGCGGCCTCGCGAAAGAGGGCGCTCGTCCGCGCGGCGTCGGCGAGGTCGAACTCGTGGTGGCGGTAGCGGGGGTGGGCGGCGAAGCGGGCGAGGCGGGCGCGCTTCAGCGAGACGTCGTAGTAGTCGTTGACGCTGTCGACCCCGACGACCTCGTCGCCGCGCTCGAGGAGGCGCTCGGCGACTGCGGCGCCGATGAAGCCCGCCGTTCCGGTCAACAGGATCTTCATCGAGAGGCCTTTCGAGGGGGAGGGTCGTTGGAGGCCCGGACCCTGTCCGGCAACGCGCCGGATTTTCGACTAGATCCGGATCGCCCGCCACGCGCCCGACCGGAACCGCAGATACAGCACGACCGCCAGCGTCGCCGACGAGAACACGCCTCCGATCCACGCCCCCGTCAGCCCGAGATCGAAGCGATAGGCGAGCAGCCAGGCCATCGGCAGGAAGATCAGCCAGGACGCGAGGCAGCGGACGACGAAGGGCCAGCGGGTATCGCCCGCCCCGCGCAGCGCCCCGTCCGAGAGGACCGACAGCGCGTCGAAGAGCTGGTAGAGGGCGCCGATCGTGAGCAACGGGACGCCGAGGGCGATGACGTCCGGATCGGTCGAGAAGAGGCCGACGAGCGAGTCGGGCAGAAAGAGAAAGGCGAGGGCGATCACCGCGCCCGCCGAGCCCCCGAGCACGAGGGACGAGCGGAAGCGCTGGGCGGCCCGGTCGGGCTGGCCGGCGCCGATGTAGCGACCGACGAGGGTCGCGGTCGCCGTCGAGATCCCCGCGGCCTGCATGAACGACAGGCTCGCCAGCTGGCCGAAGGCATGGGAGGCCGCCATCGCGGCGTCGCCCATGCGCGCGACGAGCGTCGTGAACAGCGAGTACGCGAGCATCTCCATGACCCATTGGCCGCCGACCGGCAGCCCGACCCGCCAGAGCCGCAAGACCGGCTCGAGCCGCGGCCCGCGCCAGCCCGTATCGAAGCGCGCGCGCACCGCCGGCCGCAGGAACGCGATCGCGACGATGGCGAAATAGAGCCATTCGGAGATCGACGTCGCGATGCCCGCGCCGACGACGCCGAGCTCGGGGAATCCGTACCAGCCGTAGACGAGCCCGAGATCGAGGAAGACGTTCGCGAGGTTCGCGATCACCGTCGCGACGAGCGGCGTCCGCGCGTCACCGATGCCGCGGAAGAACGACGCGACGGCGATCGCCGCCGTGAGGCCCACGATCCCGAACGAACGCGCCCGCAGATAGCCGGCGGCGAGGTCCGCGACGCCCTCGCTCGGCGCGATCCATTCGACCGCCGCATCGGCACCGAAATACAACACGGCCGAAGAGACGACCGCGAACGGCACGGTCGAACCGAGGCCCTGCCAGGCCCAGCTTCCGCATTCCCGGTCGCGCCCCGCGCCCTGGCTCTGCGCGACGAAGACCTGGACGACGCTCGACGCGCCGATGAAGAAGGACGAGATCGTCCAGAGCCAGGACCCCGAGAGCCCGACCGCCGCGAGCTCGGTCGCGCCGAGGCGCCCGACGATCGCGGCATCGACGAGGCCCATCATCGAGAACAAGAGCTGCGTCAGGACGAAGGGCACCGCGAGGACCGCGACCTCGCGGAGGCTATGCGCAGCGCTGTCGAGCTCGCCGTTTTCCGGGCTGCGCATGGATGGACCTGTCCGGGGACCCGCGCGTCGGGTGTCGAGCGTCGAACGGGAGGATCGGCGACGGGGATCGATGCGGAAATGATCCGGCATCGTCATGGACACCGACGCGTGGTTGTTACCATGGCGAAACGCAGCGATCAAGCGATGCCGACGGAGGAGGCCGGGCCCCGGGCTCCCGCCGCGCGGCTCGCGAGGACCGCTTCGCGTGGAGAATGGGCTCTTGGACGTTCGTTCGAAGCAGGATCCGCGGATCGATGGCCGGCGCGCGCGGGCCCCGCAGCCTCGTCGCCGAAGCCCCGTCGTCCTCGCGGTCGCGGTCGTGTCGACGATCGCCCTGGGTTGCGCGTCGCTGCCGCCCGTGCGGTCCCTGCGCGCTGCGCGTTATTATGCGGCGGGGACGGACGCCCTCGACCGCGGCGACTCTTCGGTCGCGATCACGGAGCTCGAGCGGGCCGCAGCCCTGATGCCGACCGCTTCCGAGATCCAGAACCATCTCGGTCTGGCCTACTGGTCCGACGGACGCGAGGCCGCGGCGCTGCGCGCGCTCGAGCGCGCCGTCGAGCTCGACTGCGACAACGAGGCGGCTCGGGCGAACCTCGCCTCGCTGCACCGCGCGCGCGGGGCGAGCGGCACGGCCGCGGCGACCGACGCGACCGTCGGGGAGGGCGTGGGCGGAGTGGACGACGAGGAAAGGAACGCTTCGAATGGCGGATGATCGGCGAAAGCTTTCGTACAGCGAGCGGGATCGGATGCGGCGAGAGGGCGGAGGGGCCGGCCGCCGCGAAAAGCCGGTCTCCGGCCACGACCGCGCCCTCGAAGAGAAGCGCTCGAAGCTCGCGCTGGCGGCGGCCGAGGAGCTCTTCACCGACGAGAAGGGCGGCCAGGCCGGCAAGGCCCTCGCGAAGGCCGTCCGCGACGCCCATGGCACGAAGGATCTCGCGGCCGCCTGCCGCGCCTACCTCGAGAAGGTCGGCCCGCCGGGCTCGAACGAGCTGGCCTCGATCTTCCTGGATGCCGGCGAGAAGGACGTCAGCCTGCCCGTGCTCGACGCGCTGCTCCGTCTGAAGGAAGCGGGGCAGCTCGAGCTCGAAGGCGGTCTGAAGCGCCAGATCCGTCTGCTTTCCGAAGACTTCGACGACGCCCTGGCCTCCCGGGCCGAGGACCTGCTGGCGTAGTCCGGGCCCTCCGTCGGACCCGCCGCGGGAGATGGGGTACGCTGCGCGAATGGCGCACGAAGTCGAGATGCGAGCGCTCGCGGAGTACCTCGAGCAGCACAATCTCAAGCAGACGAAGCAGCGCGAGCTCGTGCTGGGAGCCTTCCTCGAGGCCAAGCGTCACGTCTCGTCCGAGGATCTCTACCAGGTCGTCCGCGAGAAGTATCCGAACGTCGGCTACACGACCGTGTACCGGACGATGAAGCTCCTCGTCGAGGCGGGTCTCGCGACCGAGCGGCATTTCGACGACGGGATCACGCGCTACGAGATCGAGCAGGAGCACCACGATCATCTCGTCTGCGTGAAGTGCGGGAAGATCCAGGAGTTCGAGTGCGACATGATCGAGGAGACCCAGCGCGAGATCGCCAAGCGCTACGACTTCCGCATCCTGCGCCATCGCCACGAGCTCTATGGCCACTGCGCCGAGTGTGCCGCCGAGCGCGACTGACGCGAGCTCGGCTGTCGGGGCGCGCGCGCGACCTCAGCGGCCCGCCCGGTAGCGCGGAAGCTCGCTCTCCCCGAGCTCGGCGAGGCGCCGCCCGAGCTGGTCCTTGGCGGAGAGCAGCGGCTCGCGCACCGGCCAGTCGATGCCGAGGGCCGGGTCGTTCCACGCGACGGTGATCTCGCTGGTCGGGTCGTAGAGGTCGGTGCACTTGTACTGCATCTCGGCGATCTCCGAGACGACGCAGAAGCCGTGGGCGAAGCCTTCCGGAATCCAGAGCTGGCGGAAGTTCTCGGCGGACAGCACGTAGCCGACGCTTTTGCCGAAATTCGGGGAGCCGACGCGGATGTCGACGGCGACGTCGAAGATCTCGCCGAGGGACGCGCGGACGAGCTTGCCCTGGGGTCGGGCGAGCTGGGCGTGGAGGCCGCGCAGGGTGCCGCGACGCGAGCGGCTGTGGTTGTCCTGGACGAAGCGGGCGTCGAGGCCGGCCTCGGCGTATTTCGCGGCGTGCCAGGTCTCGAGGAAGAAGCCCCGGTCGTCGCGGTGGACCGTCGGCTCGACGAGCAGGACTTCGGGCAGGGCCGTGGGCGTGATCCGCAAGCGAGAGTCTCCCGGGACGGGTCATCGAAGGGGGCGTACGAACGCCCGACGAGGTTGAACGCCCGCCGAGGATAGTCGGGACGCTCCCGCGCGCGAGCCCGGGCGCGGCCCTGGATCAGCCGCAGAGCTTGGCGGCGATCGGCTCGCTGTAGCTCCCGCGGATCTGCACGCGACCGGATCGCAGCATGTGCATCACCGTCGCGACGACTTCCTTCTCCGAGTCGCTGAACTCGGCGACGGCCTCGACCAGCTCCATGAGACTGACTTCCTCGGGCTCGGCGTCGAAGGAGGTCTCGACCTCGTGCACGTGGCAGAGATGCTCGACCGGAATCGAGACGCTGGTCGGATGGGCCATGATTGCGAATCTCCTCGTCCTGGGTTTTCGATCGGCCGGTCGACAGTCTTCTGAAGCCGAGATGCTTCGATTCCGCGTCTCGCATCTCCGATACGCCGCTAATGCATCAGGCATGCCGGTCCGTCTTCGAAGAGACCATCGCTGGCACCGACCGGATCGGATCCCGATTTCTCCTGACCGGATCGGGCCCATCCCGACCCGCAAACGACCTCAGGGCGTCCGCAGCTCGGTCCGAGGGCGAGGCGCCGGGGCGAATCGCCGGCGGCGGCGCCGGGAGGCGTGTCCCGGCGTCGACGTGAAAACAGGCAACACCTGTTCGCAAATCCATCACGGGTCCCGGGTTCCGGCACCGACGCTGGATGGCCGTCGATCGTGCCGGCTTCCCCGCTGACGCTCGAAACCGGCATCGCCGCCCGGGTTCCTGCCGCCGTCTAACGCAGCTGCCGCATCGAGATCGCCTCGGCGACGTCGGCCGTCGAGGTCGCCTCGCGGCCGTCGAGATCCGCGATCGTACGGGCGACGCGGAGCAGGCGACGCGCGACGCGTGCGGAGAGATGCAGTCTTTCGACGGCGCGCCCGAGGAGCCGGAGCGCATCGGGCTCGGCGGCGACGAGCGCGTCGAGGCGGGCGTCGGGGATCGCCGCGTTGTCACGCAGGCCGCGCGTCTGCTGGCGCGCCCGGGCCTGCGCGACCCGCGCGCGCACGATCGCGCTCGTCGGTCCGTCGATCGGTCCGTTCAGGACCGGCCAGGGCACCTCGCCGACGCCGACCACGAGATCGACGCGATCGACGAGCGGTCCCGAGAGCCTTCGCCGATAGCGCGCCAGGGCGGCGTCGTCGCAGCGGCAATCGCGACCCGGCGTGCCGTAGCCGCCGCAGGCGCAGGGATTCGCGGCGGCGACGAGCTGGAATCGGGCCGGGAGC
>JBIPOQ010000630.1:0-2508 GCA_044379055.1 Myxococcota bacterium | reverse complement strand
CCGCGACCTGCCGATCCCGGAGCCCGGCTACGAGGAGGCGCTGGTCCAGATCCGCGCCGCCGGCGTCTGTCATTCGGATCTCCACATGGCCCGCGGCGACTGGTTCGGCCCCATGTCCGGCGGCGTCGGCCACGAAGCGATCGGCATCGTGAAGGCCCTCGGTCCCGGCGCCGAGCGGTATGCCGCGGTCGGAGATCGCGTGATCCTGGGCCTCGGCGGGACGGGGGGCGGCTACTGGTGCGGGGCCTGCGAGTACTGCCTCGGCGGCAATCCGCGGCATTGCAAGGACTCGAAGGGGATCATCGGGACGTTCAGCGAGTACTTCCCGGTCTACGCACGCTCGCTCGTGAAGATCCCCGACAGCATCGGCGACCACGAGGCGCCGCTCGCCTGTGGCGGGCTGACCGCGTACGGGGCGGTCAAGAAGCTCTCGAAGCACCACGTGTTGCCCGGTCGGCCGATCGCCGTGATCGGCGCGGCGGGCGGGCTCGGGCATTATGCGGTCCAGATCGCGACGGCCTTCGGCTACAAGGTCGTCGGGGTCGACATCGGGGCCGAACGGCTCGCGTTCGTCGAGTCGCTCGGCGCGCATCGCGCGGTCGGGGCGGACGAGGCGGCGGAGGTCGTGCAGCGGGAGTACGGGGGCGTCGATGCGGTGCTCGTGTTCTCGGCGCGCATGGCGGGCTTCCGGCTCGGGTTCGAGCTGCTCAAGAAGGCGGGGCTCTTCGTCGCGGTGGGGTTGCCCGCGACCAGCGAGGGCAACATCGAGCTCAATCCCTTCGCGTTCTTCATGAAGGATCCGACCGTCATCTACTCGGCGGTCGGCACCGTGCAGGACATGCGGGAGCTCGTCGACCTGGCAGCGGCCGGTCGCGTCAAGAGCCATGTCTCGCGGCGTGGGCCGCTCTCGGATCTGCCTTCGATCTTCGACGAGCTCGAGGCGGCGAAGTACCTGGGTCGCGCCGTGATCGACGATCTCGGCCGCTGAAGGCCTCGAACGCGAACGAGGGGGATCGGATTTGAAGCTCGATGTCTTCTGCGAGGCGCAACGTGTCGGTCCCCGCGACGAGCGGGCCCTCTATCGCGACGTTCTCGAACAGGCGCGGCTCGCCGATTCCCTCGGCTTCACGACCTGGTGGATGGTCGAGCATCACGGGGCCGGCGAGTACAGCTACAGCTCGACCCCCGAGCTGATCCTGTCCTGGATCGCGACCCAGACCGATCGCATCCGCCTCGGACATTCCGGCGTGCTGGCCCCCTTCAAGATCAATCATCCGATCCGCGCCGCCGAGCGCGGTGCGATGCTCGACCACATCAGCGACGGGCGCCTCGAGTTCGGGATGGCGCGCTCGCTCGCGGGCGAGTGGGACGCCTTCGAGGTCGACGTCGACTCGAGCCGTGACCAGCTCGTCGAGGCGCTGCGCATGATCCCGCAGATGTGGACCCGGGAGGCGTTCTCCTGGAGCTCGTCGCTGTTGCGGATCCCGGAGCGCAACATCATCCCGAAGCCGGTCCAGAAGCCGCATCCGCCGCTCTGGGCGACGACGGGAAGCCCGGCTGCCTTCCGCCTCGCGGGTCAGCTCGGGGTCGGCGCCCTGGGCAACACGCTCCTCGCGCCCCTCGACGGCATCGCGGCACTGCTCGCGGAGTACGACGCCGGGCTCGCCGAGTGTGAGGTCCCGGCCGGCCTCTTTCGCAACCCGCGGCGTTCGGTCTTCACGTTCGTCCACGTCGCCGAGACCGAGAAGGCCGCCGTCGAGAGCGGCGCCTGCCGTGCCGCGCTCTGGTACATGGCGCGCATGCCGGAGGTCTTCCACTCGCCGCCCGAGGTCGTCTGGGAGCTGATCCGGGGAGGGCTCCTGCCGAACAATCCCGCCGACGTCCGGTCGATCCCGAAGCCCGATCTGGAGGCGATGGCCCGGCGCGAGAACGAGCACCCGGTCGTCGATCTCGTGAAGCGCTATGCGGCGGGCGAGACGATCGGGAACGAGGAGGCCTACGAGCTGCTCTCGGCCCTCGACTCGGTCATCGTCGGCGACCCCGCGACCTGTCGTCGGAAGGCCGAGGGTTATGCCGATCTCGGCGTCGACCATCTCAACTGCTTCATGCAGATCGCGGATCTCTCCCAGGAGACGGTCCTCGAGGGCATGCGCAACGTCGGAAAACACCTGATCCCCCATTTCGACCGCTAGGTCCGAGGAGAGACTCCCGATGGCTGCAGCCGAGCTCGACGACATCGGCGCCGAGGTGAAGAACGGGATGTACCGCCGCGCGGGCTACCCGCCGGTCGACTTCGACTTCTTCCACCGGGAGATCCTCCCGAAGAAGCTCGCCGAAGGGGCCTCCGAAAAGGTCGCCTGGGACGTCGCCGGCGCGCGACCGATCGCGATCGTGCTCCCGGGCGAGCGGGCCTACAGCTTCGTCTGTCGGGCGGATCGGGTCGAGGTCGTCCCGGGCATCGCGAGCGACGCGGAGACCATCGTCGAGATGGGCGACGAGGCCTGGATC
>JBIPOQ010000433.1:0-3660 GCA_044379055.1 Myxococcota bacterium | reverse complement strand
AGATGCGGACGCGCATCGGGTTGCTCTACTCGAACGCCGTGCGCTTCCGCCGCGGCAGCTTCGAGACCTGGGATCGCTGGGCGCCCGCCATCCGGACGCTCTACTCGGATCGCCCGCTCTACGACTGGCGCAATCTCGACTTCCGGGATCTCGCCGGTCGGCCCCTCGATCTGCATCGCCGCTTCGACTGGAGCGACGATCGCGAGGAGATGTCGAACTTCCTGCGCCAGACGGGCTATCTCGTCGTGCGGAAGGTCTTCGATCCGGCGACGATCGCGCGTCTCTCGCGCGAGCTCGACCGGGTCCGCGACGAGGCGATCGAGGGCGAGCTGACGTCCTGGTGGGCCGACGATGGGCGGGGCGGGCGCTTCCCGTACCGGCTGACCTATCTCTCCGAGAAGTCGCCGGACTTCGCTGCGCTCTACGACGATCCGCGCGTCATCGAGCTGCGCGGTCTCTCGCGCGCGAACATCGTGCCGACGGGGGATCGGATCGAGGGCATCCTCGCCGTGCTGAAGGAGTTCACGCCCGGCGCCGAGGTGTCGGCCTTCGCGAACCTCCCGTTCCACAACGACTGCGGCTTCGGGGGCTGCCACATCACGTGTCCCTGCGTGCTGGTCGGTGTCCAGCTCGACGCGGCGAACGCGGGCAGCTCGCAGCTTCACATGATGGCTGGCAGCTGGGGCAAGGCCTTCCATCCGTTCCCCGACGAAGCCATGCGCAAGAAGCTTCCGATCATCCCGATCGTGACCGAGCCGGGCGATGCGACGGTCCACTTCGGCTGCGGATTGCACGCGGGGCCCGGGCCGACGGGGCCTGCGCGCAGGCGGACGATCTACATCCAGCACTACAGCCCGCGCACGCCCGAGATCATCGGCTGGCACGCCGGCTACAACCAGATGATGCCGGGGTACGGCGAGGGCAACATCCCGAACTTCGACGAGGTCCAGGAGATCGTCGCGAAGACTTGAGATCCGACGAGCGCCGGGCGCTCGATCAGAGCGCCATGAGATCGGAGATCGATTTCCCGAAGAAGAGCTCGCGCGCTTCGGCGTCGATCCCGTCCATCTGGTCTTCGAAGATCTGCCGCGACTCCCAGCGCCCTTCCTGATGCGGAAAATCGCTCGAGTAGAGCAGCATGCCCGGCGGTACTCGATCGAGCGTCGGCCGCAGCGCTTCTCCGGCCGCGAGCACCGATACGCGCAGCTGCCGCTCGAGATACTCCGACGGCTTCAGCGGATATTTCCAGTCGCCCGGCCCCATGCCGAACTGCTCGCCCCAGCGCCCGACCGTCGTCGCGTCGATCAGCTCGAGGAAATGCGGCAGCCAGCTGATGCCGAGCTCCTGGACCATCACGACGAGGCGCGGATGACGCTCGAAGACGCCCTCGAAGAGCAGCGCGGCGAGGGCGAGCTGGGGGACGACCGGGCTGTTGATGAGATGCAGCAGCGCGAAGTTCCCGGGATCGCCGCCATTGAAGTACCAGCCGCGCTTGATCTCGGCGCGGCCGCCGGCGATGTGGAAGATCACCGCCATCCCGAGATCCTCGGCGGCGGACCAGACGCGCTCGTGGTCGGGATGGGCCAGGGATTTCGTCGACGAGACGGGCTCGGCGCGAACCTGGATCGCACGACTGCCGGCGCGGCGCATGCGCGTCATCTCGGCGATCGCATGGTCGACGTCGACGAGATCGACGAGCGTCGTCGGGATGAGCCGCCCGGTATGCCCGGCGAGCGTCTCCGCGGTCCAGCGGTTGTAGGCCGAGAGGGCGCGCTTCGCGAGGTCGGGGCGGCCGATCTTCATGGCGGCGGCGTAGGGGCCGGTGCCGAGGGTCGAGTTCAGGAACTGCACGTCGATGCCGTGCTGGTCGAGCAGCGCGATGCGCTCGCTCGCGTCGTAGCTTCCCGGCGGACCGGCGAGCTTCGCGTCGCGAATCTCGGCGTTCTCGGCGAGCAGGGCAGCGAGCGCGCGTTTGCCGGAGGGCGCGAGCAGCTCGATCAGGTTCTCGGGGCGCTGGCTCCGGGGCACGATGTCGAGCAGGTCCCCGACGACCCCTTGAACGATGCGCTCGATCGGGTCGCCGGGCGGGATCTCGGCCGCCAGCTTCGGGTCGATGGACTGGAGCCAGTCGGGCGGCTCGAGGAAATGGCTGTCGACGTCGATCAGACGCATGGACGCTCCTCCCGATGGGGCGGACCGAGGCGCGCGCGCTCGTGGCCCTTCCCCTCGACGCTAGCCCCGCCAGGCGCCGCGGGCGACCTGGGGCACGAAATCGGTCAGATCGCAGGGCATCGCGATCGTCCGGCCTTCTTCGGCGGACTTGTAGCAGGCCATCAGGACCTCGGTGACCGCCAGGCCGTCGCGCCAATTCTCGTCGGGCATCCGGCCGTCGAGGAAGGCCTGCACCATGTGGCGATTCTCGTGGACATAACCGTAGAGGGCGGCTTCGTCCGAGACGACGGGCATCAGGCCCTGCTCGGCGTTCTGCTTCTCGACGAGGTCCTCGCCCTCGGCACCCGTCACGCGGCGGCTGAAGAAGACGGACAGGTCGGTCTTGAGACTGTCCGCTTCGAGGGCGTACTCGGGGCCGAGCAGCTCGGCGCGCAGCCGCAGCGCGGGGCCGACGAAGCTCCACGACGTCGTCGCCTCGACGATCAGCGTCTCGCCGCCCGGCGCGCGCAGCTTGACCGTCGCCCGCGCGAAGTCCTCGACCGGCGTGCGCCGGAAATCGAGGGCCCCGTTCGAGCGCTCGCGCAGGACCTCGACGTACTCGGGCCGGGTCCATTTGAGGGACGCGATCTGGGCGTTCACTTCTTCGACCCGCAGCGACTCGCGCGCTTCGCCGGGCTCGGTCAGGAGGAAGCGCGCGACCTCGTAGCTGTGGCATAACATGTCGGACAGGACGCCGCCGCCCTGGCGGATGCCGTCCCAGAACCAGGGCATGTGGGGCCCGCCGTGCTCCTCGGCGGCGCGGGCGAGGTAGGGTCGGCCGGCGAGGGGCACGGCGCGGCGCCAGATGATCTCCTTGCCGCGCACGATCGACGGCTCGAAGACCTGGTTCTCGAGATAGCCGTGCAGCAGCGGCGTCGACTCGACGAGGGCCAGCACGCGCTTTGCTTCGGCGAGATTGCGGGCGAGGGGCTTCTCGCAGGCGAGCCCGACGATCCGCGCGCGGCCGCTGCTAACGAGCTCGACGATCTCCTCGACGATCTCGACGCGCAGGTCGTTCGGGGTCGCGATCCAGAGCGCGTCGACGGCGGGATCGGCGACGAGGTCGGCGAGCGAGCCGTGGACCCGGGGCTCGCCGACACGCAGCGTGCGGGCGAGACCCGCGAGGGATTCGGCGTTGGCCCGAGTCGGGCTGAAGACGCCGGCGGCGAAGCCGTCGCGGACGCCGACGAGGCTCTGGACATGGAAGCGGTTCATGAAGCCGGCGCCGACGAAGCCGATGCCGAGTCGTCGAGGGGAACCTGTCGTCAAGCGCTTCTCCCGGGATTCGTTTGCGTCGACGGATTCTGGCGCCGCGACGGGGCGATCGCTAGCGCGATCGCGCCGCGCGGGGAACACTGCCGGCGAGCCGTGGGCCGCGGGCGGGCTCTCCCGGGGAGGGGAACATGCGAATCGGCATCTTCGTGTCCGAGACCTGGGGCGAGGCCTCGC
>JBIPOQ010000224.1:0-6194 GCA_044379055.1 Myxococcota bacterium | reverse complement strand
GGCCCAGAGCGCACGCAGGGTCTGCCGATCGCCTGCGTTGGCCGCCTGCAGGCATTGGTGGACCAGAAGGGCATTGGGATGTTCGATCATGTCGATCTCCGGGCCGATCGGGCGCGGGATCATCATACGGCGCGCAGCCGCACGATGGGAAGGGAAATCGACGCTGCGCGACGAAATCGAACGGAAAGGACGGGAATCCATGGCGAGCGGGCTCGACGCGATTCTCGAAACGTTGAACGCGCACTACGCCTTCGATGCGCGGGGTCGGATCGTCGGCGCGCGCGCTGACGGGGTCTTGCCCCGATTCGTGCTAGGCCGCGCCGTCGAGGGAGCCGTCTGGCGCTTCCGCGGCGATCTGCCCGAGGCGTCGGTCCGGGCGCTCGCCCGGCTCGCGGGGCGGGAGCCGGGGACGCGATTCGATGGGGAATTGCCCGCGCCGCCGGAGCGGCTGGCGGCGCTCCAGCGGGTTCTCGCGAGCGGAGAGTCCGTCGGGCCGCGTCTGCGTCGGGAATCGGTCACACGCGGTGGTGTCGCCTGTGGCGAGCTCTGGATCTTCGACTGAGCGCGGCGGGACGGGCGGGAGGCCGGCCGCTCGGCCGGCGGCGGGCCGCTCAGCGCGGGACGGGGACGCCGGCCCGCGTCCAGCCGAGGGCCTCGACCATCGCGTGGTAGACGTAGCTCTGCTCCTTCACGCCGTGGAACAGTGCCGCCCGGGCGCCGCCGGCGTAGATCGGGACGTCCTCGCCGGCATGCGTCTCCTGCGCCATCGGGACGGTCGCTTCCTGGAGGTAGTCCGGCGCCTCGGTATCGACGCTCGAGAGGTCCGGGCGGCCGCGGGTGATGCCGCGGTAGTGGCAGGCGTAGGGCGGCCGGGCGTCGCAGGGATCGTGGGGCAGGCGGTGGGGGCCCTCGGGTTGGGCGTTCGAGGCGCCGGTGTAGCCCGGGCCGTTCGCGTAGGAGAGGGTCGTGTAGGGGCGGTCGAGCGCGTCGAGGCCGGGCGTCGTCTTGCCCTCGGCGAGCCAGTCGGTGGCGATGCTCTTGCCGAGGATCGGATTGCCGCGCTTCGCGTAGCCCGAGATCGTGAGGGTGTGGCTGTGGTCGGCGGTGACGACGACGAGGGTCTCCCGGGGATTCGTCTTCTCGAGGGCGACCTGCACGGCTTCGGCGAGGGCGATGGTGTCGGAGAGGGCATGGTAGGCGCTGCCGACGTGGTGGCCGTGGTCGATGCGGCCGCCCTCGACCATCAGGAAGAAGCCGTCGGGATCCCGGGCCAGCAGGTCGATCGCGACCGTCGTCATCTCGGCGAGAGAGGGCTCGCCGGCGCGGTCGCGAGCCCGCTCGGCCTCCCAATGCAGGTCGCCCGGCTCGAAGAGCCCGAGCACGCGCGTCGTCTTCGCGAGATCGAGACGACGGAGCCCTTCGCGGTTCCAGACGTAGGCGGATCCCGGTCGCCCCGCCTGCCACTCGCGGACGAGGTCGCGTCCGTCGAGACGGCCGCCGCGCTGGGACGGATCCTCGGGGTCGATCTCGCTGCTCGGCCGGAAATGACGGCGGCCGCCGCCGAGGGCGACGTCGATTCCGTCGCCCTCTCGCAGCTCGACGAGCTGGCGCGCGATGTCGGGAAAGCCCGCCTGCCGCGCTTCGGGGGACATGCGTGAATCGTCCTCCCAGAATCGGAAGGGGACATGGGCATAACAGCCGGCGGGCGTCGCATGGGTCACGGTCGCCGTCGACACGATTCCGGTCGCGAGACCGCGTGCCTCGGCCTCCTCGAGGAGCGTCGCGACCCGGGCGCCCTCGACGCTCTCGAAGCGGCCGCGCTGGACGCGCTCGTCGACGCCGAGCACGCCCGTCTTCGTCTTCACGCCGGTCATCAAGGCGGTCATCGTGCCGGCCGAGTCGGGGACCTGGGAGTCGGTCGTGTAGGTCTTCGCGAGCGCGAGATGGGGCAGGGTCTCGAAGACGAGCCGGTGCTCCTCGCCGGTTCCGCCCCGCCGCTGACCCTCGAGGATGCGGGCCGCGGTCACCGTCGAGATGCCCATGCCGTCGCCGACGAACAGGATCACGTTCTTCGCCGGCGCCTCCCCGGCGACGAAGCGCGCGGCGCGCCCGACGGCCCGTCGACCGTCGGCGAACCAGGGGTTCGCCTCGCGCGGGTCGCGTCCGCGACGGAGCGCGTCTTCGCCCGCCGCGGTCGGCGCCGGAGCGCTCTTCTCGCTGCGGTCCCCGAACGGGGAGCGACAGCCGACGAGCCCGATCACGGAACCGAGGACGAGCAGCAGGACGAGCGGACGGGCGAGGGGCATGAGATCTCCGGCGCGGGTCAGACGTCGAGGCCGACCGAGCGCATCAGCGCGACGGCGTTGCTCTTCGTGACGACGCCGTCCTTCACGCGGTAGTCGAAATGCATCTCGCCGTCTTCGAGGTGGTCCTCGAAATGGACGTTGGCGAGGCGGCCGGCGCTCCCCTGCACGATCTGGGTCAGCGCGAGGTCGTGGGTCGTGACCAGGCCGAGGGCGCCGTTCGCGACGAGCCCGCGGATCACCGCCTCGGCCCCGATCCGCCGATCGTGGGAGTTCGTCCCGTGCAGGATCTCGTCGAGCAGGAAGAGGGCCGGCGGCTTCCCGCGCGAGACCTCGACGACCTGCCGCAGCCGCAGGATCTCGGCCATGAAATGCGATTGGCCCTCGGCGAGCGAATCGACGATGCGGATGGAGGCGGCGATGCGCAGCGGGGAGAGGCGCAGCGCTTCGGCGCAGACCGGCGCGCCGGCGAGGGCGAGGACGGTGTTGCAGCCGAGGGTGCGGAGGAACGTGCTCTTGCCCGACATGTTCGAGCCGCTGACGACGAGGGCCTGGGGCGTCGCGCCGAGCCGGAGGTCGTTGCGTACACAGCGCTCGGGGGCGATCAGCGGATGCCCGAGCGCGCGGCCCTCGAAGCAGACCGGGTCGTCGACGATCTCGGGAAAAATCGCGTCCGGCTGCTCATAGGCGAAGCCCGCCAGGGCGGAGAGCGCTTCGATCTCGGCCGCGACCGAGATCCAGACGTCGAGCCGCGGGCCGCAGCGTGCGCGCCAGGCCTCGAGCGCGACGGCGACGTGGGTGCCCCACAAGAGCAGCGCGGCGAACGGCGCGAAGAACTGGTTGCGGCGCTGGTCGCGGCGATCGATGAGGGTCCGCAGTCGCGCGAGCTCCTGCGAGGGCGGACGTCCCGTCGAGACCAGCTCGCCGGCGAGCCGCACGAGCAGGGGCGACGCGAAGCGCTCGCGTTCGAGGCAGGCGAGCAGCTCCGAAATCCGGGCGAGCGCTTCGACGGGGGTCGCGGCCGCCTCGAGGATCGGCCCGACGCGGCCATGCAGCGCCCACGCGAGCCCGCCCTGGACGAGCAGCGCCGCCGCGAACGGAACGGGGCCCGAGCCGCTCCAGATCCACAGCGCCGCGCCGCCGAGCGAGAGGAGCGTCGAGGCGACGCAGACGAACGGAACCCAGCGCGGCAGCCCATCGGCCGGCCGCCGGGCCCAGGCCTCGAAGCCGCCCATCGGAGATTTCGGGATCGTGGATTCGTTTCCGCAGAGCCGGAGCGTCCGCCGCAGATCGAGGCGGGGTCGGAGCTCGGCGACGGCGGCCTGGCGCTCGCGGATCACGTCGGGGGCGGCGCCCTCGAGCAGCCAGCCCGCGAGGCGATCGCTGCCGTCCGGGGTCCGGGTCGTGGCGAGGCGCTCGAAGAGGGAGCCCGCGCCGAAGAGGTCGAGATCCCGGGCGTAGGGGTGGTCTGCCTCGAGGTAGCGAAGGCCCTGGTCGCCTCGGCCGGCGAAGCGATGCTCGAGGCGCGCGAGGCCGTCTTCGTAGAAGCGTTGGAGGCGCGCGGCGCGGTCGGCCCGGGAGAGGACGCGGTCGTGGGCGAAGACGAGGATCGCGAAGGCCGCGGCCGGGACGAGCAGCCAGGGCGCGGCGAGCGAGCGGGTGCCGAAGGCGAGCCAGGCGGCGACGAGCAGGGCGGCGAAGCAGGCCAGCCGCGCATTCGAGACGAGCCGACCGCGCGCCGTCCAGAAGCCGACCTGAACGGTCGATCCCTCGAGTCCCGTCCGATAGGCCTGTGCCGGGGTCTCGGCGGCTTCGCTCATCGGAAGGCCAGCAGGCGTGCGCCGTTCGCGAGCGGATGCGCCCGGCGGATCGCCTCCTTCACATAACGTCGGGCCGCGTCGACCGAAGCCCGCAGCGATTCGCCCTGCGCGAGCCCCGCGGCGATCGCCGTCGAGAGCGCGCAGCCCGTGCCGTGGACCGGCGGACCCGGGATCCGCTCGCCGGGCAGCCACTCGCTCCGGATCCCGTCGCCGCCCTCGGCGTCGCTCCGCCAGACGAGCAGATCGCTCGCATCGCCCGCGAGGTGTCCGCCCTTCAGCAGCACGCCCTCGAGATCGAGATCGAGCAGCAGCTGGCGCGCCGCCGCTTCGCCGTCGCGGCGATCGGGGAGCTTCGCGTCGATCAGGATCTCCGCCTCGGGCCAGTTCGGCGTCAGCAGACAACGGCCGTGGATCAGGGCGCGCAGCGCGCCATAGGCCCGCCGCTCGAGCAGGAGCGAGCCGTCGCTCGCCGCGAGCACCGGATCGACCACGACAGGGATCTTCTCCCATCCGCCGAGGGCGAGCAGCACGTTCCGCGCGACATCGTCGCTCGCGAGCATCCCGATCTTGATCGCCTCGGGCCGGACCGCGTCGAGGGTCGAGCGCAGCTGCTCGAGGACGAGGGAGGGAAAGACCGGGAGCACCCGGCGCACCCGCAGCCCGTCCTGGATCGTGAGCGCGGTCGGCACCGCAGCGGCATGGACACCGAAGGCCGCCAGGACCTGGCAGTCGGCCTGGATGCCGGCGCCGCCGGTCGGATCAGAGCCCGCGATCGAGAGCACACTCGGCATGCGCCGCGCATGGTAAGTTCCCGGCCCGGAGATCGCACCCTTTGAAGAGCTTCGTTCGTGCTTCCCTGTGCCGGCTCGTCCTGGCGCTCCTCGTCGGCGCGTGCCTCACCGCCTGCGCGCAGGCGGGCGGCGATCGCGAGAAGTCGCCGGGGCCGCGGCCGACCGTGATCCTGATCTCCCTCGACGGCACGCGCCCGGACGACGTCCGCGCCGGGCTGCCGAGCCTGGTCTCCCTGGGCCGGCGCGGTGTGCAGGCGGAAGGGCTCGTGCCCGTCGACCCGACCAATACCTTCCCGAATCACGTGAGCCTCGCGACCGGCGTGCGCCCCGAGGTCCATCGCCTCGTCAACAACGGCTTCGTCGATCCCGAGCGGGGACAGTACGAGCAGGGCGATCCGCCGCATCCCTGGATCGAGGCGGAGCCGATCTGGTCGATCGCCGAGCGCGCGGGGATTCCGACGGCATCGTTCTACTGGGTCGGGTCCGAGGGCCCGACGAGGAACGGTGTCGCACCGCGCGAGGCGCGGCGGTTCTCCTCGCGGACCCTCGAGAAGACGAAGGTCGATCAGATCCTCGCCTGGCTCGAGATCGAGGATCCGGCGAAGCGCCCCCGCCTCATCACCGCCTGGTTCCACGGCGCCGACCACGCGGCCCACGACGAGGGGCCCGGGGCGCCCGAGGTCGCCGAGTCCCTCGAGCCTCAGGACCGCGCGATCGGGCGCCTCGTCCAGGCGCTCGACGCCCGCGGCCTGTTCGCTTCGACGACCCTCGTCTTCGTCTCGGACCACGGGATGGCGAGCGCGGCGCGCCGCGTGAATCTCGGGAGCCTGCTCCGCAAGCACGGGGCGCGCACGAAGGTGATCGGCATCGGCGGCTTCGCCTCGATCTACTCGGGGCCGACGCGGCGCGCCGTGCGGGACTTCGATCGCATCGTCGAGATCGTCCGCAGCGCAGGGCTCGAGGCGCATCGGCGCGAGCGCGCGCCGGCGAGCTGGCATGTCGGCGACGTGCGCTTCGGGGACGTCGTCGTGCGGGCCCCGATCGGGACGGCGATCGTGACGCCGACGAGCCTGATCGAAGGCTTCCATGGCTATGCGTCGAGCGAGCCCGAGATGGCCGGCATCCTGGTCGCCTATGGTCGAGGGGTTCGCCCGGGGATCCAGCTCGGACGGGTCTCGTCGCTCTCGATCGCGCCGACCGTGCTGACGCTGTTGGGGCTCCCGGTGCCCGGGGCGATGGAGGCGCCGGTGATCCCGGAGCTCACGCGTCTGCCCGACGAG
>JBIPOQ010000223.1:0-6210 GCA_044379055.1 Myxococcota bacterium | reverse complement strand
GCCGTCTCCGCGACCGTCGTCCTCGACGTCGCGCCCCCGCATCGGGGGCGACGGCGCCCGGCGGCCCGCATCGCCGGCCCGCGCATAGGCCTGGATGATCGATTGCACGAGCGGATGTCGGACGACGTCGGTCGCGGCGAACTCCATGATCCCGATGCCGCGCACGTCGCGCAGGACGCGCGTCGCCTCGACGAGACCGCTCTCCGTCCCGGACGGGAGGTCGATCTGCGTGACGTCACCGGTGATGACCGCCTTCGAATTGTCGCCGAGACGCGTCAGGAACATCTTCATCTGCTCGCCGGTCGTGTTCTGCGCCTCGTCGAGGATGACGAACGAGTCGTTCAGCGTCCGGCCCCGCATGAAGGCGAGCGGCGCGACCTCGATCGTGCCGCGCTCGATGAGTCGTGCGGCCTTCTCGACGTCCATCATGTCGCGCAGCGCGTCGTACAGCGGGCGCATGTACGGATCGACCTTCTCCGAGAGATCGCCCGGCAGGAAGCCGAGCCGTTCGCCCGCCTCGACCGCCGGACGCGTCAGGATGATGCGGGAGATCTCCCGGCGATTGAGCGCCGCGACGGCCATCGCCATCGCGAGATAGGTCTTGCCCGTTCCCGCCGGACCGACGGCGATCGCGATGTCGTACTTCAAGATCAGGTCGACATAACGACGCTGCGCGAGATTCTTCGCGCGGATCGTCTTGAGCGAGCCGCGGAGGATGTTCTCGTAGACGTCCTTCAGCTGGACCTCGGGCTCGTCGCTCAGCATGCGAATGACGTGGCGGACGTCGGGTCCCCGCACGCCCTGCCCCGACTTCAGCAGCTTGTAGAGCTCCTCGAGCACGCGCCGAGCCAGCGCGCTCTTCGCCTCGGGGCCCTTGATGCGGACCTCGTTGCCGCGGGCGTGGATCTCCACGCCGAGCGACCGCTCCAGCAGCCGGAGCGTCTGCTCGCCCTCCCCGTACAGGGAAACGGCCATCGAATTGTCGTCGAAGGAGAGGCTCTCGTGCGATGCGTCGTGGTCGTGTGCCAGCCGGCTGCTCCCCGGTCGTCCGAGCGACCTCTCGTCGACCCGGGCCCGGGATGGGGCACGGCATCGGACTCGGCCCGGCGAGGCTCTCGGCGCCTCTCACGCGTCTCAGCGCATCTCAGCGGAAAGGAGCGAGAAGGACCACCTCGTCGTCGCGAACGGCGTAATAATACTCAGCGAGCCGAGCCGGCGTCAACGAACGGTCGAGCTCGGCGGCGCGCTCGGCCACGACCTCGAGACGGCTCGGATAGGCGCCGGTCTCGAAGGCATGGAGCTCGACGAGCTGTCGCACGAGCTCGGCCTCGGACTCGGCGCCGATGCGATGCAGGACCCGATCCGGGATGGGCGTACCCGGCAGGCCGCCCGTCGCGCCGGAGCGCTCGATCGCCACCCCGGCGAGACCCGCGAGCAGGACGAAGGGCACGACGGTCGCGATCGCCGCGCGGAGCGCCGGGAGCACCGATTTCGGGCTGGCCGGCCTGCGCGGTGCACGGCGCACCTCCGCCGCGGCGACCTCGATGAGGCCCGCCTGGCGAAGCTCCGCCAGGACCCGCGTCGCCTCGAAGGTGCCGATGCGCGACAGATCGACGACCCGCCGCACGCTGAGCCGTCCGTCGATCAGCTTGAGCACCCGCTCGATCTGCTCGAGGCGATCGTCTCCCCCGCCCTCCGCGAAGGTTCGGGAGGCCTCGAGGCTACCGACACGGCGGAAGACGGCGTCGTCCGTCGGCACGGCCGCCGAGAACGTCTGCCATTCGTCGAGCATCCGCAGGCCGTCCATCAGGATCTGCTCGGCCCCGAGCAATCGCTCGGGCGGATGGTCGTGGACGACCGGCTCCGCCGAGAAATGGAACTCGCCGCTCTTGCGGCGCATGATGTCGAAGACGGTCTCTCGCGTGAGGAGATCCTGGACCTCTCCGAGCGATTCGGGATCCAGCCGTCCGCTCGCGAGCAGGAGATCCGACACCGGCCGTGCCGAGCGCGCGCTCTCGCGCACCAGCTCCCGCAGCTGATCGCGCGTGAGGTATCCGGAGCGGACCAGCTGGGAGCCCAGCGCTCCGCCCTCGTCCTCCTGCCCCGTCGAGCCGCCCTCGACGACGCGCCCCTCGTCGAAGGACAGGAAGACGGATTCGCTCCCCTCGCCGACGACGAGCAGGCCGGTCTTGCGCTGTTGTCCGATGAGCTGGAAGACCTCGGCGATCCCGAAATCCCGCAGATTGCCATGCAGCGCGACCGCCATCCGATCCCCCTAGCGATTCCGGCTCGCGACGAGGCTGCCGACGACGATCGCGACGTACGTGACGAGGGCAAGACTGCCCAGGAACGTGAAGCAGAGCGGGGCCAGCGCGCCGAGCCACAGGGGATCGACGAGCACACCGGCCGGCCAACGCATCCAGGCCACGATCCACGCGAAGAGCGCGAGCGCGAGCAGCGCGAGGTCGGGACGCCGGATCGTGAGCCCGGCGACTCCGGGCACCAGCAGGGCGCAGATCCCGATCATGGCCTGGATCCGCGACTCCCGGCGCGAGAGCGTCTGCAGCCGCGCCATGCGCAGCTTCGGGTCCGTCGCCTCGGGATTCTTGAAGAGGTGGTGGCAGCCCTCGCAGAGCTCGTCGCTCCAGACCGTCGCCTCGCAGCGCGTGCAGATGCGGTGACCACAGCGCGTACACACGCTCGATCGATCGTACCGCCCGCCGAGCAGGGCGACGCCGAGCACGACGGCGCCGAAGGCCATCGCCATCGCGGTCCAGCCCGCGCCGAGATGCCCCGGCGCGATCCATTCGGAGAGCTGCGCCGTGGGCGAGACGGCGAGTCCACGCGTACGGATCCGATCGCGCAGGATCTCGACCGGAAACCCGAGATCGGCGACCAGCTTCGGGTCGGAGAGACTCGACAGGGCCTGGATCTCGCGGTCGTCGAGGCGCTGGGCCCGGGCGAGGGTGGCTTCGTATTCCTCCATACGGAACGACGTCGCATAGGCCTGGCTCAGGTCGAACAGCAACGTGGCAGATTCGATCTGGGAGGCGGCGCGCTCGAAGCCGTTCGTCGCCGAATCGGTCCGCCCGGCGCGCATCTCGAGGTTCGCCCGGTTGGCGAGCACGACGGCATCCGTCGGCCACCGCTCGCCCATCGCGTCCAGACGGCGAAGGGCCTGCTCTTCCAGCGCGAGACGACGATCGAGATGGGCGAGCGCATGGGCCGCGGCGAGGTCCTCGCCGGAGGCCGCCTCGAGCCGCTCGACGTCGGCCCGGGTCCCCGTGCCCTTCGAGACGGCCAGCGCACTGCGCGTGATCTCGTCCTGCTCGACCACCGTCGTCGCGATCGAGGCCCACTGCGCGAGCGGGTACAGCGCCACGACCCAGAGCGTCGCCGCCATCAAGAGGACGCTGCGCTCGCGTCCCTTGCCGTAGAGGAATGCGATGGCGAAGCAGCCGAGGGCCAGACCCGCGAGGCCCTCGCCGAGCCAGATCGGCACGAGGAGCACGCCGGCGAGCAGCGCCCAGCGCGCGAACGCCGGCATGTCGACGGACAGCACGTCCCCGAGATCGTGGGCCGCGTGAGAGAACGCCTTCAGGCCGAGCATCGTCAGGAAGACGAACGCGGAGACGAGCGAGACGATCCAAGCGATCAACAGCCCGTTTCCGAGCAGCCAGAGCTGGGCATCGAGCTGATGGACGAGGTCCCAGACCATCGTCCCGAAGGCCTTCACCGCGGCTCCGGCCTCGCCGCCGCGCCAGAGGTCCTGGATCTGAGCCCACTGCAGGGCCGGCATCCGAGGCGCGAGCTCGCGGGCCAGCCGGGTCGCCTCCTCGGCGTCGTCGGCCTGGGCTGCGGCGTGGACGATCCGTGCCGGCGCGCGCAGGTCGCCGAGCCCGTATTCGAGGCGAACGCGCCGAAGCGCCGCGGTCCGGCCATGGGGCGTCGCGGGCGCGCTGCGCCAGGCCTCGAGGATCCGATCCCGGGGCCTCTCGACGGGGGGGGCCTCGAGCACGGGACCGGCTTCGGTGAGCCAGGGATCCGCGAGCGCCGGGTCGACCTCGACCGTCGCCGCGGAAACGAGGGCGGGGGCGGCCTCGGGCGTGACCTCCTGGGCCGAGCCGATCGCGGACGAGCAGAGCCCGCAGACGGCGAGCGTGGCGGCGAGCCAGAGTCGATGGACCAACCGAAGCGCCCTCCAGGCGGATGGATTCGGCTAGCGCTATCGGCGGGCGGGGGTGGCCCCTGAAGGAGATCCCCTCGGGTCGCGGCGGATTCGATGCGCCGAGAGTCTCGATTCGCCCTCGACGCGACGGGGCGACCTGAGTAACATGCTGCGCCCACGATCAAGGAGCCCGGTGTTGGCCAATCACAAGTCCGCCCTCAAGCGAATCAGCCAATCCGAGCGCCGTCGCAAGCGAAACCAGCATATCCGAAGCAAGATGCGAACCGTGGTGAAGCGGTATCGCGACGCGCTCGAGGCCGGCGATACCGCCCAGGCCGGTGAGGCCTTCAAGGTCGTCGAGCGCGAGATCCGCCGCGCGGCCTCCCGGGGCGTGATCCCGCGCAAGCGCGCGGATCGCAGCGTCGGTCGGCTCGCCAAGCGCCTCAATGCCCTGGGTGCCTCCAGCGCCATCGGCTGAGCGGCTCTGGCCCGATCCCATCGGCGGAGTACCCGGTCGGCGTGACGCGACCCGGCGACCGGGCTCAGCTCGCGAGCTGGATGACCAGCTGCTCGAGCGCGCGCTCCGGTCGCAGGACCCCTGCCCCCTTCAGCTCGACATCGGCCCGGTGGATCGCGCGCAGGCAGCCGAGCAGGCGCGCGGACGGAAATCGCCGGGCCTGCTGCTCGAGCTTGCGAACGACGAAGGGCGGCCCCTTGATCGGCTCCCCCTGCTCCACGCGGAGCAGCCGCCGGAAATGCGAGGCGAGCGCGCCGAGCACGGCCTGGGACGCCTCCCCCTGATTCAGCATCTGCGCGAGCTTCTCGAGGGAGTCCGCGGTCCGGCCCTGACCGATCGAATCGGTCAGCTCCCAGATCGACTCCTCGGCCACACTCGACACCGAGAGCGCGACCGACGCGCGATCGATCCGCCCCCCCGCGCCGACGTGGAGCGAGAGCTTCTCGAGCTCCTGTCGGAGCAGCAGGAGATGGGGACCGACGCGCTCGCAGAGCAGCTCGGCGGCGTCCTTCGCGATCTGGACGCCCTGTCGGGCCGCCTCGCGATCGAGGAACTCGGCGAGCTCTCGCGGTCCGGTCGGCGACTCGCATTCGATTTCGGTCGCCGGCTCGCGAAACGCCTTCACCCAGCGGCTGCGGCGATCGACCTTCCGCGCGACCACGACGAGCACCGCCGTCGTCTGCTCGGGTAGCGACGCGAGGGCCTGCTCGATCCCGCGGCCCCAGCTCTCGTCGATGCCCGCGCCCCGCCCCTCGCCCTCGCGCAGCACCACGAGCCGCCGGCTCGCCATCAGCGGCAGGGTCCCGAGGGCCTCCTCGAGCCGGCTCGGCGAGGCGGAGTCGACGTCCAGGCGATCGAAGTTGAAATCCCGGGGCGCGCCGGCGAGGACATGCGCCTCGATGGCCTCGAGCGCGGCATCGCGCAGCAGCGGCTCCTCCCCCGCAATGAGATAGGCCGGCCGGACCCTGCCCTTGGCGAGCTCGGTCGTCAGCTGCGCGACATTCATCCGCCGGCGCTCCCCGGCTTCTCGGGGGCAGGGGCTTCGATCAGCTCGATCGTGTCCGCGACACGGGAGGCGAGCTGATCGGAGAGGTGTCGCAAGGCCTCGAGCCGATTGGTCCGCGTGACTTCGATGTCGGGGCTCGCGAGATACGACTCGGTCTCGGAGAGCATCGTCGAGTCGAGCTTGACGACGTCGCCTCCGGCGAGCTGGACCTCGAGGTCGAGGACGAGGGTCAGCGAGTACTCGAGGGCGGCGACGAAGCTCGAGAAGCTCCGGCTGGTGGTTTCGAGGGGACGGATGCGACCGCGGATCCGGAGCTCGGCGCTCTCGGGCTCGTTCGTGAGCTGGAGCCGCGCGCGGCCGCCGACCTCTCGGCGCAGGGCATCCGTCACGATGCGATCGAGCCAGGGCTCGGGCGAATCGCTCCGCAGGGCGAGAACCGCGATCCGCGGCCGGGCGCCAGTCGACGACGCCCGGTCCGCCCGCAGCCCAGCGCCGCTCTCGAGCGTGCTGCGGTAGCCG